>CAZHDP010000001.1:0-35372 GCA_964531605.1 uncultured Burkholderiaceae bacterium
CTGGGCCGAGACCTCGTCTATCACCTGGAACAAGTAAGGGTAGTTCATCTCGCCGATGTCGGGTTCGTGGCGCTCAGGCACGCCAGCGATCTGAAAGTGGCCCACCCGACCGGTGGGCAGGTACTGGCGGATCTTCATGGCGACATCGCCCTCGACGATTTGGCAGTGGTACAGGTCCATCTGCACTTTGAGGTTGCTGGCACCCACTTCTTCAATGATGGCGTGGGCATCATCTTGGCGGTTCAGGAAGAAGCGTGGAATGTCGCGGGTGTTGATCGGCTCGATCAGCACATCCCGTCCGTGTTTGGCAGCTTCTGCCGCCGCCCAGCGCAGGTTGGTGACGTAGGTGTTGCGCAGCGTGTTGCGGTCTGCACCCTCGGGCATCAGGCCGGCCATCAGGTGGATGCGGGGACAGTCCAGCACCGCCGCATAGTCTAGCGCCAACGCTACCCCGGCGCGGAATTCGGCTTCACGGCCCGGCAAACTCGCAGTGCCACGGCTGCCGGCCACGTCCCAGGCATGGGCAATGGACGCCTTGTCGGTGCCGCCGGGAGGCGCGTTGAACAACACCTGCTGCAGGCCATTGCCTTTCAGGCGTGCGCTGAGTTCTGCAGCCGTGAATTGGTAGGGGAACAGGTATTCCACCGCTTTGAAGCCTTCCTTGGCTGCCGCTTCAAAGCGGTCCAGGAACGGCAGGTCGGCGTACATCATCGAGAGGTTGGCGGCGAATTGAGGCATGGTGGTGTATCGAAGTCGGAGGTCGAATGTCGAAGGTCTGAGGCGTGTGGCTTACCAACGTGCACCAAAGGTGTCGCGCAGCGCTTGAATCTGGTCACCGTCGAGGGCTGCAGGTCTGGCCTGCGGGTGAATCTGACAGGCCAGGCAAGCCGTCTCTTCCAACTCTTCCAGGGTGGCCATGGCAGACGCTGGCGAGTCGTGCCACACATTGGGGCCGAGTCGTTCCAGCATCACCGCGCGCAACGGTGTGCCCTGTGCGCCATAACGGCCGATGCTGTCGGCCACGGCTTGCGCTGCTTCTGGCGCACCAGGGCGGTGGTACGGAATCACGGGTACGTGGCCGACTTTCATCACGAAGTACGGCGTCAGCGCGGGCAGCAGCTCAGGGCCGAGCACCGTTGAAACCCAAGGTGGCAGCAAACTCATTTGCACGCAATGCGTGCTGTGGGTGTGGATCACGCAGCTGACTTTGTCATCAAAAACCCTACTTGCGGCATAGATGGCCTCATGAAGTGCTATCGTTTTGCTAGCGCGATCACCGCTCACTTGGTTTCGCTGGCTGTCCAACTTGGCCAATCGGGCTGGGTCTAAAAACCCCAAGCAGGCATCGGTAGGGGTGATCAAGAAGCCGCCGCCATCCGAGTCGTCCAAGCGCACGCTGATGTTGCCCGCGGTGGCGTGGACGTAGCCACGGTCAAACAGGCTTTTGCCGACGCGGCAGATCGCCTCACGCGCTTGGGTTTCAGTCATCACAGTTGTACAAAGGCTTTGGTGAAAAAGTCGTCTGTGCCAAAGTTGCCTGATTTGAGTGTCAGGTGAATGGCACGTGTGGTGCCGTTTTCCAACACCGTGGTGTGGGCATGGCACCACGGCACGCCTGGGTCGATCTGTGGACCGATCTGCATTTGGGCAATGCCCAAGGCCTGTACGCAGGCGCCTGAGGTTTCACCCCCCGCCACAATCAATTGGCCCACGCCCAACGCCACCAAGCCGCGTGCGATGGCGGCGATGGTGCGTTCGACCATGGCCCCGGCTTCCTCGACGCCAAGTTGCCCTTGGACGGCTTTGACGGCCACGGGTTCAGCGGTGGAGTACACCAACACAGGGCCGCCAGACAGCAAGGGTTTGGCCCAATCGAGCGCCTCTTGAACAATGTTGGCGCCACTGGCCATGCGCAAAGGGTCCAGCGCGAACGCAGGGCGGCCGCTGTCTTTGAAGGCTTGAACCTGCCGATTCGTCGCCGTTGAACAACTGCCCGACACCACAGCCTGCAAGCCTTTTGCTGTAGGCAACACACTGGACTGTGCGGACGGTGCCAGTCCGAAGTTTTGCGGCAAACCGATCGCAACCCCCGAACCCGCTGTCACCAAAGGCATGCCCTGCAGGGCCGGGCCCAGGCGCATCAGGTCGTCGTTGGAAATGGCGTCCACGATGGCCACACGCACGCCTTCGGCGCGCAGCTGTGCGATGCGCGCTTTCACGGCGGCTGCACCTTGCGCGACCACGGCGTAGTCCAACAAGCCTACCTTGCCCTGGCATTGCGCCTGCATCACACGCACCAGGTTGGCGTCGGTCATGGGGGTGAGCGGGTGGTTTTGCATGCCGCTCTCGTTGAGCAGCCCATCGCCCGCGAACAAATAGCCCTTGAACACCGTGCGCTTGTTGTCGGGGAACGCTGGTGTGGCAATCGTGAAGTCGGTGTCCAGCGCCTGCATCAAGGCTTCCGTCACGGGGCCGATGTTGCCCTTTGCCGTGCTGTCAAAGGTCGAGCAGTATTTGAAGTAAATCTGCTGCGCCCCCTGGCCCTGTAACCATGACAAAGCTTCAAGCGACTGGGCCACGGCGTCAGCCGGGGCAATGGTGCGTGACTTGAGTGCCACCACCACCGCATCAACGTCGGCCAACAGCCGGCCATCAGGCACACCGATGGTCTGCACCACCCGCATGCCCGAACGAACCAAGTTATTGGCCAGGTCCGTGGCGCCGGTGAAATCGTCTGCAATACAACCAAGTTTCAACACCTGCGTGCTCCTTATTTGAAGCCCATCACATGGGGCAACCAATTTGAAAGCGCAGGAATGAACGTCAACAACATCAGCACCACGCCATGGGCCCACAAGAAAGGCTTGAGCTCACGCGTCAAATCAGACAAAGGCACTTTGGACACATTGGACGTGACGAACAGCAAGCCACCCACAGGCGGGGTGATCATCCCCAGCGTGAGGTTGAAGATCACCACCATCGCAAAGTGAATCGGATCGACACCGAGTTTGGCGGCCACTGGCGCCAGAATGGGCACCAGCACCATCACACCCGGCAAGGGCTCGATGAAGATGCCGAACAGCAGCAAAAAGATGTTGATGACGATCAGGAAAGTCCATGCATTGAGGTGCATGTCCACGATCCAGCCTGCCACCATTTGTGGCACGCTTTCAATCGTCAGCACCCACGCGAAAGAAGCCGACATGCCGATGATGATGAGCACCGAGGCCGTCAACAGTGCCGAGCGTGACAAGATGTCGGGCACAGCCTTCCACTCGAGCGTGCGGTACCAGTATTTGCCCACAATCAAGGCGTAAAAAACCGCCACCACCGAGGCCTCGGTCGGTGTGAACCAACCGGCGCGCATGCCACCCAAAATCAGCACGGGCAGCAAGATGGCGGGCATGGCTTGCCAGCTGGTCGCCATGATTTCAGGCCAGGTGGGCAGTTCACCATCCCCTTTGTAGTTGCGCTGTTTAGAGACGTACCAGTTCACCACGCACATGGCCACGGCGATCATGATGCCGGGTATCAAGCCTGCGATGAACAGCGCGCCCACGGACACGTTGTCGTCTGCCAAGGCATAGATGATCATGATGATCGACGGCGGGATGATAGGGCCCACGATGGCAGTGGACGCGGTCAGCGCCGCCGCGTAGGCGCGCCCGTAACCCGCCTTGTCCATCATGCGGATCATCATGGCGCCAGGACCAGCGGCATCCGCCAGCGCGGAGCCCGAAATGCCCGAGAAAAAGGTCAGAGACACCACGTTGGTGTACCCCAGTCCGCCCCGCTTGTGGCCAACGAACTGGCCTGCGAACTTGAGCAACACTTCGGTCAACGAGCCACCACTCATCAACTCAGCCGCCAAGATGAAAAACGGTACTGCCATCAAGGGAAAGCTGTCGATGCCCGTGAAGGTCTCTTTCAACAACACGAGCATGGGGAAGTTGCCCGACACCAACAAGGCCGTGATGGTGGACAAACCCAGTGCAAACGCAACGGGCACACCGATGGCCAAGTAAATGCAGGCCGAAATCAAGAGGATGACACTGGCACTCATAGGGATGCGCTCGCAGTCGCGTCGAAGTGTTCGTCAGAGGCGAACTTGCGGTCCACCACATAGCCTTTGACGATCAACAAGAGGTGGATGATGGACATCGCTGCCCCGATGGGCAGCGACGCGTAAATGAAGGCGAACGAAATCTGCGTCGCTGGGGTCTGTTGGTATTGGGTACGGTCCAGGTATTCCAATCCGAACCACACGAAGAAAGCGAAGAACGCAAACATCAACAAGGCGATCACCAAACGAATGGCCTGGGCCATGGGACGTGGCAACACGTCCTGCAAATTTTCGACGGCGATGTGCCCACCGTAGCGCAGCACAGGGCCACAGCCAATGAAGGTGAGCCAGATCATCAAGTGACGTGCCACCTCTTCGGCCCATTCAATCGATTGGCTGGTCAGGTAGCGCAGGCCCACGTTGGCAAAAATGATGACCGACATCACCGCCAAGATGATGATCAGCAGCCAGCGATTGGCTGCCATGAAGTAGCGTTCAAACGTTTCCACAATTGACTTTCAAGTGAAACAAAAAATCCCCGAGGGTGACCTCGGGGAGCGTTCACAGCATTTCCGTGTTGTCTTATTTGACGTCTTGGATCTTGCGGATGTTGTCTGCGCCGAATTCTTTGGCGTAATTGGCGTAGGCGGGCTTCAAGGCATCACGGAAGGCTTGACCGTCCACCTTGGTGACCACGCTCATGCCGTCTTTTTCCAGTTGAGCGATGCCATTGTTTTCGTCTTCGTTGACCTTTTTACGCTGTGCAACGGAGGCGTGCTTTGCTGCTTCGTAGAACACCTTTTTGTCGGCATCGCTCAGCTTGTTCATCAGTCGGGGCGACGTGATGATCAAGGCTGGGGAGTACACGTGACCCGTCAAAGACAAGTGCTTTTGCACTTGCGAAAACTTGGATGCCAAAATCACGGGGATTGGGTTCTCTTGGCCATCCACAGTGCCTTGTTGCAACGCACCAAACACTTCAGGGAAAGCCATGGGCGTAGGCTGGATGCCAAAGGTACGGTAGCCTTCCATGTGCACCTTGTTTTCCATCGTGCGCATCTTCAGGCCAGAGGCGTCAGCAGGCTTGACGATGGCGCGTTTGCTGTTGGTCATGTGACGGAAGCCGTTTTCCGTCCAAGCCAGAGCCACCAAGCCTTTGGCAGGGAACTTGGTCAAGATGTCCTGGCCAATGGGGCCGTCCATCACTTTGCGTGCGTGGTCATAGTCGCGGAATAAGAAGGGAATGTCCACGATCTTCACTTCAGGCACGAAGTTGCCGACAGGGCCAGTAGACGTGTTCACCAAATCCAGCGTGCCAAGTTGCACCGCTTCAATCATTTCACGCTCACCACCCAACGAGCTGCTGGGGAACTGTTGGCACTTGTAGCGGCCTTGTGTGCCCTTTTCAATGTCATCGCAAAAAGCGGTGGAACCCACACCATAGTGTGAGGCTTGGGTGGTGGCATAACCGATTTTGAGGACCGTTTGGGCCTGTACGGCAGACAGGCCTGTGGCGGCCAGAACCAGCGCGATGGCTTTGAGTTTCATGGGGATGTCTCCTAAAGAAAAAGGGAAGAAAAATCGTTTGCGCTCGCTATTGTCCAGGATACGCAAGGGTTTGCAGTGTGGGCTTTGCTTAGATTCCTCAGGGCAGCAAACCAGGTCAATTGAGCGTCAGGTTGCCTTTGCGGATCACGTCCGCCCATTTGTCGACCTCTTTGGCCATGCGGGTTTGAGCTGCTTCGGCAGTCCCTCCCCGAATCACCACGCCCAAGGTGGCGAGTTTGTCGATCACGTCGTCTCTTTTCAAAATGGCGTTCACTTCTCTGTTCAACACCGCGATCACGTCTGCTGGTGTTTTGGCAGGCGTGAACAGCGTGTAGTTGGTGGCCGTCTCGTAGCCCGGGAGGCCTGCTTCCGCAAAAGTGGGCACATCGGGCAAGGTGTTGGACCGTGTGGCACTGGCCACAGCCAATGCGCGCGTTTTGCCTGCCCGGATGTTGGCCAGGTGGGCTGGAATGCTGTCGATCGACATGGGTATCCGGCCCGAGATCAAGTCTGGCAAAAATTGGGCGGTGCCTCGGTAAGGCACGTGGACGATGTCGACGCCAGCCATTTGTTTGAACATCTCCGCATTCAGGTGTTGCAAACCCCCGAGGCCAGATGACGCAAAGCTCAGTTCTCCGGGCTTTGATTTGGCCAAAGCGATCAGCTCTTTCAGGTTTTTGGCAGGCAGGTCGGCATTCACGATCAAGCCGACGGTGCCGTAACCTACTTCAACCACAGGCTGTAAATCGCGCTGAAGGTCAAAAGACAAGCTCTTGTGCACGTGCGGGGCAATCGCGTAGTCCACCATGCTGCCCAGCATCAGCGTGTAGCCATCGGGGGCGCTGCGAGCCAGTGCTGCTGCGCCGATGGTGGCACCCGCACCAGGCTTGTTGTCCACGGTGACAGACTGGCCCAGCCGCACACCCAGGCGTTCAGCGATGAGCCTGGCGACCGTGTCCACACCGCCGCCGGCCGGGTAGGGCGCGATCAGGGTGATGGGTTTGCCCGGCCACTGCTGCTGCGCCCAGACAGACGGCCCCACCGAAGTGGTGACTAAGCCTGCAGCCAACGCTGACAACGACCGTGTGAAATGCCGACGAGTGGACAAAGTCATGGCTGCGCTTCCTGCGTTCAGGGTTTGGTGGGCAACTCGATGCCCGGGAAAATTTTGATCACGGCGCTGTCGTCTTCACGCGCAAACCCAGCGGTGGACGCTTGCATGAACATCTGGTGCGCGGTGCTGGACAAGGGCAACGGAAATTTGCTGGCCCGGGCCACGTCAAGAACCAAGCCCAGGTCTTTCACAAAGATGTCCACCGCAGACAGGGGGGTGTAGTCGGCTGCAAGCACGTGCGCCATGCGGTTTTCAAACATCCAACTGTTGCCCGCACTGTGGGTGATGACATCGTAGAGCGCGTGTGCATCAACACCTTCACGCAGACCCAGCGCCATGGCTTCTGCAGCAGCAGCAATGTGCACACCTGCCAACAGTTGGTTGATGATCTTGACCTTGCTGCCGGCGCCGGCTTTGTCACCCAATCGGTACACCTTGGCTGCCATGGCGTCCAAGACCGGATTGGCGATGGCATAGGCGGCGGGTTTGCCAGCCGTCATCATCGTCATGTCACCGCTGGCGGCTTTGGCTGCACCGCCTGAGATCGGTGCGTCGATGTAATGCACACCCAGCGCCTCCAGGCGCGCTTCGAGTGCCACGGACCAGTTGGGGTCCACGGTGGAGCACATGATGAAAACGCTGCCCGCTTTGAGGGTGCTTGCGCAACCGGTACCGTCGTTGTTCGGTCCAAAAAGCACGCTTTCGGTTTGTGCGGCATTCACCACGACCGACACCACCACATCGCAGGTGGCGCCCAGTTCTGCCAAGGTGGCGCAAGCCTTGCCACCTTGTGCTGCGAAGGCTTGTGCGACCTCGGTGCGGATGTCGAACACGGCGACATCATGGCCTTTTCGGCGCAAAGAGCCGGCCATGCCTGCGCCCATGGCGCCCAGGCCAATCACGCCAATGTGGAGGGGGGCGGCGTTGCCGCCGGTGTTGCTTGCTGTCATGCCTAGGGTTCCTGAGGAGAGGGTCGACGTGGTCAGTCGAGTGTGATGTTGGCGAAGGCGGCGACCCGCTTCCACTTGGAGGCATCGGCGTTCATGAAAGAGGCCATCGCTTTGTTGTCCATGTAGGCGGGTTCGGCCCCTTGCTTTTGCAGGCTGGCAACCACGTCCGTTTGTTTGCTGATTTTTTCCAAGGCTTGTTCCAACCGGTTGACCACGGTGGCTGGCGTGCCTGCGGGCGCGGCCAGGCCGAACCATGCACTGACGTCAAAACCGGGTACGCCGGCTTCCACCATGGTGGGTACATCAGGCAGGGCTTTGCTGCGTTGGGGAGTCGTGACCGCCAGCGCACGCAAGGTGCCCGCCTGGATTTGCCCCATGGCGGAGGGCAGGTTGTCAAACATCATGTCCACCTCACCGGCCAGCAGCGCCGTGATGCCCGCCGCCGCACCGCGGTAGGGGATGTGGGTCACAAACGCACCGCTGGTGTTTTTGTACAACTCCGCGCTGAGGTGCAGCGAAGTGCCATTGCCGTTGGAGGCGTAATTCAATTTGCCTGGCGACGCGATCGCCTTGGCGGTCAGTTGTTGCACGCTGGTCACGTCGGTGCCTGCTTTCACCAGCAGCACGTTGGGCACCCGGCCCAAGAGCGCAACCGGCATGAGCTGCTCAGGCTTGTACGGCAAGCTTTTGTAGAGTGCCGGGCTGATGGTCAGGGGTGGCGAGGCCATCAAGAGGGTGTAGCCGTCCGCGCTGGCACGTGCAGCCTCTGCCGCACCCACATTGCCGCCTGCACCGGGTTTGTTGTCGATCACCACCGCTTGCCCCAATTCCTGTGACAAGCGCGGGCCAATCAAGCGGGCCATGTTGTCAATCAAGCCGCCCGGGGGGAACGGAACCACCAACCGAAGGGGTTTGGTGGGCCAAGTTTGGGCCATCGCCGTCGGTGCAACGGCCAACAGGGCCAGCAGGCCGACCCCACACCACAGGGTTGAACGACGCGAGGTTGGGGCCATGCCGTTGGCCTTGCGTGTCAAAACAGACGCCATGATTGTGGGGCGTAGGTGTACGACGTGCCCTCTTTGCGCAAATGACCCAAGCCTGGGAAGGGCAAGTGGACCGCTGCGATCAGGATGTCTTCTTTCGCGGCCATGTCAAAAATCTGTTGGCGCGCGCCACGGGCGGTGGGCTGTTCCCAGTCGAAGGCAATCGTCACATCGGGGCGCGAAAACTGCACCGGCGCGATGTGGATCAAATCGCCAATCGCGAGCATGCGTGCATTGCCGGACGTGACCATGTAGCAGCTGTGTCCCGGCGTGTGGCCCACGGACGCGACCGATTGGATGCCTGGCACGAGTTCGCTGCCCAGCAAAAAGGGCTTGAGGCGATCACCATAGGCGGCCTTGGCGCGTTTGGCGGCCACAAACCGTCCTTTTTGGTCTGCCGGTGCTTTGGCTTCGACCTCAGGGTTGGCCCAGTAGTCGACGTCAGGCTGGGAGATGCGCAGGTTCGCATTGGGGAACAAGGCCGTGCCTTCGGGGGTGACCGTGCCATGCAGGTGGTCCCCATGCATGTGGGTGATGAACACCTCGTCAATCTGCGATGGCTCCATGCCCGCGGCGGCCAGGCCTTGGGTCAGACGACCGGCATTGGGTCCGATCAATTTGGCGCCACCCGCGTCGATCAGTACCAGCTTTTCGCCCGTGTTGACCACAAAGGTATTGACCGGAATGCGCACCGGGCCGTAGGGCAGTTGCGCTGCTTCGAGCAAACTTTTCACAAGCTCTTGGGGGGCGTTCAACAGGCGAGGATCGGCTTCGATGAAGCCGTCCAGAATGGAGGTGACCTCAAAGTTGCCCAGCTTCATGCGGTGCACACTGATCACCTGGCCGTTGGCCATGGGTGCTTTGGCAAACACGGCGGGCATGGCCGTGGCCATGGCGGCAGCTCCTGCAGATTGAAGCAGTTGGCGGCGTTGAAGCGACATGGGAACTCCTGTTGAAAACAAACGGGGAAGCATCGGTTTCATTCGTATGGTCATCATACAAATTTGAGGGCAAGCAAAAACCAGGGTTTACCCTGAATTTCAACCACCACCGCGTTGCATGTAGAGGTCAAATCGCTTCATGAAACGGTGACGCTGGCTGTCCGTCAGGCCGGCGAAACGAAAGCTCACCAGCAAGCGCGGCATGCGCACCAAGGCAATGGCGCGGGGCTCTCCCACTTGCCATTTCAGGCCGAGTGCGCCATCCCCGATGCGCACGCCAGCTGACTTGTCTTGCAGTTTCCAGTGGTTCTCGCCAATGGCATCGGGCAGCCAGCGCAGCCACTCGGTTTCCGTGCAGCCCATCTCACGTTCGAAGCGTTCGGGGTAAAACGACTGCATGCCTTCAGCCTCCCGCGATGGGCGGCCAGATGGCGAGCGCATCGCCCTCCGCCAAAGTCTGCGTCATGCGCTTCTCTGGTTCGATGTACTTCCCATTGACGAGCACCAAGTGCACCAGCTTGGGCGGCAAGCCAAACGGCTCGATGATTTGGTTGATCGAGGCGTTGGGCGCCACCTCCAGATGCATTTCATTGCTCCTGCGGCGGTCTTCGGGCAGGTAATCGGTGAGCGAGGCGAACAGTTTGAACGTGATCTTCATCGGCGACGCTCGTCTTGTGCGCCTGACCACGTTGACTGCGCCTGAGCGCTGGCCAGGTAGGCTTCCATGACCAAGGTGGGGTCATGCATGAGCTTGTCCTTCCAGGCACCCAGCTTGATCCCTCCTTCGACCAGCCCACGCATGGCGCCCACGTGTTGGGTCCATCCCACGCTGTTGCAGCCGATCAGCACGTCGCCTTTGAACTGCAAGCTCAGGTGTTTGCCTGCAGGCAGGTCTGTCAGTGCAACATGCTCACCCCCAGGGCACCCTTGCCAATCGCCAAAGCTGGTCGAAATCAGGCCCAAGGTGTCCAACACGTTGATCTGTGTCACGCCCTTCAATACGGCCTTTGGGGGCTGTTGGCGTGAAAACGCCACCATGTTGGCGCCCGCCACCCTGGCCTGTTCCGCAGCGTTGGGCTGGATGGCGCTGACGATGGTTTTGCCACTGACTTTGTCAAACGCTTCGGCACAGTCACCGGCTGCAAAAACGCCCGGCAAGTTGGTCTGCAGGTGCTCGTTGGTCAACACCCCCAACAGGCAACTCACCCCAGAATCTTGCAAGAAGCCAATGGCGGGGCGAACGCCCGCTGCGCTGATGACCAAGTCTGCCTCCACCGTGTTGCCGTTGGACAGCTTGACCTGCAACGGCGAACCGGCGGTGATCGACTCCACCTTCGTGCTGGTGAAGACCTGCACGCCCTTGGCTTCACACCAGTCGCGGATCATGCCCCCTGCAACGGGCCCCATCATGCGCGGGACCATGCGGTCACCCATCTCGACCACACTGAGTTTGACGCCACGCGAGGCCAGCGCCTCCATGATGATGCAGCCGATGAAGCCCGCACCCAGTTGCAACACGCGTGCGCCTCGTGTGGCCAAGCTCATGATGTGGCGTGCATCAGCCATCGTCCAGCAGGTGTGAACACCCGCCGAGTCCATGCCTGGGATGGGCGGATGCACCGGGTGAGAACCTGTGGCGATGAGCAGCGTGTCAAAACGCACCGTTTGCCCATTGTCCAAGGCCAAACTCTTTGCGGTGCCTTGCACCGAGGTGACTTTGGCTCGGACCAGCTCAATGTTCAAGTCCTGAAAGTGGGTGGAACGCTTGCGCAAGTAGGTGCCGGATTCCTGCACATTGCCCATCAGCAAGTAGGGAATGGCCATGCGCGAGTACGGGGGTTCCGCCTCATCGCCGATGAGCGTGATGCGGTCTTGAGGCGCCAGTTTGCGGATGGTTTCTGCCGCAATGACGCCCGCGGGGCCTGCGCCAAGGATGACGTGGTGTGCCATGAGGATGCTCCAAAAAAGAAAGCGGCCACCGGGACCGCTTTGCCTGTCAGTGTCAGTGCTTACAAACCGAGACGGGTGCGAGTGGCCTCTGTCGGGCGACCTTCGTTGTCCCAGCCGCGAGCGGCGTAGTACTTCGGCATCATCTCGGCCAACATGTTGACCTTGCCCTTGGCAGGGCCTGTTTTGCAGGCGTCTTCCAGCAAACGCTTGGGCAGGCTGTCGTCTTTGGCCGTGAAGCCAGCGCGGTTGTTGAAGTCGCGTTCCATGTTCCAAATGCGCTCGCCGATTTTTTCCAATTCTTCGGTGGTGTATTGCTCACCACAAGCGGCGGACACCTGCGGTGCCAGATCTGCCAAGCCCCATGCGAAGGTGGTGAAGATGCACAGGCCTGACGAGTCAAACGCTGCGGTTGCATCTTGGAAAGCTTTGACCAACTCAGGCTTGCCTTCATGCTCCAAAGGATCGGTCTTCACGGGAATGCCCAACACCTCAGAAGCGATGGTGTAGCCACGCAAATGGCAACCGCCACGGTTCGACGTGGCGTAGGCCAGGCCAATGCCCTGGATGGCGCGACCGTCATAGGCGGGGAACTCCTGGCCTTTGCTGGACATGCTCAGGTCTGGGTGGCCGTATTTCGCGGTCAGGCGCTTGGAGCCTTGGCCAATTTCTTTGCCAAAGCCTCGGCCATTGACGGTTTCCTCTGTGAAGAACGCCAAAGCCTCGGCAGAGCCAAACTTGGCATCAATGCCCAGCTGCTCTTTGGTCAGCACGCCCATTTCATAGAGCTCCATCACCGCACCCACCGTGGCGCCAAAGCTGATGGGGTCGATGCCTTCTTCGTTGCACAGCATGGACGCGTACTGCAAGGCCTCCAGGTCTTTCACGCCGTTGGCGGCACCCAATGCCCAGGCTGCTTCGTACTCCAGTCCGCCAGAGGCACCCCAGTATTGGGGCTTGTTGGCCACGGTGAAATGGCCTTTGTCCATCTTGCTGATGCGGCCGCAGGCAATCGTGCACCCGAAGCAAGCTTGGTTGGTCACCAAATGCTTTTTGCCATCGGTCGCGCGAGGGGTGACCATGGCTTCGGCAGAGATGTCCTTGGCACCTTCGAACTGGTTGTCACGGTGATTGCGGGTGGGCAAGGCGCCCACTTCGTTGATCACGTTCATCAACACCTGGGTGCCATAAGCAGGCAGGCCCTGGCCAGTGACGGCGTTGTCTGCCAGGATTTTCTTTTTCTCGGCCACGGCCTTCATGAAGGCTTTGGGGTCTTTGAGGTTGCCCACGCCCTTGGTACCGCGCACCGCGATCGCCTTGAGGTTTTTACTGCCCATGACCGTGCCCACACCGGAGCGACCGGCGGCGCGGTGCAAATCATTGACCACCGCCGCGTACAGCACGCCGTTTTCACCGGCTTTGCCAATGCTGGACACGCGCGTCAGCGGGTCTTGCAAGCTGGTCTTGAGCGTCTCTTCGGTTTCCCAGACGCTCTTGCCCCACAGGTGGCTGGCGTCACGCAGCTCGGCCACATCGTCGTTCACGTACAGGTAGACTGGCTTGGCGCTCTTGCCTTCAAAAATGACCATGTCCCAACCCGCCATTTTGAACTCAGCGCCCCAATAGCCGCCCGAATTCGAGCAGGCAATGGCGCCCGTCAAAGGGCTTTTGGTGATCACGGTGTAGCGGCCACCTGTAGACGCCATCGTGCCCGTCAACGGGCCCGTTGCCCAGATGATTTTGTTGGCTGGCGACAGTGGATCGACGGTGGCATCCACCTCTTCCACCAGGTATTTGGTACCCAAGCCACGTGAACCCAGATAGCTCTGAGCCCAAGCGGTGTTGAGTGGCTCTGACTTGACGGTGCCAGCGGTCAGATCAACGCGAAGAATTTTTCCTGCCCATGCCATGGTGTTGCTCCTTAATTCGCTGAGGGCTGGTTGCCCAATTTGTTGGCCCATGCTTCCATCTTGCCCAACCCTGTCCAGTTGGCGTCAATGAAGGTGATGGCACCCGTGGGGCAGGCTGTGGCACAAGCGGGATCGCCTGCACACAGATCGCATTTTTGAACCTTGCCGGTTTCCTGCACGTAGTTGATCGTGCCGAAGGGGCAGGCGATGGTGCAAACCTTGCAACCGACACAAGTGGCTTCGTTCACCACTTTGGCACCCGTCAACTTGTCCACGGTGATGGCTTCTACCGGACATGCATGCAAACACCACGCCTCGTCACACTGGGTGCAGGTGTAAGGCACCTTTTTGCCAGTCTCATGGAAATTGAACACCTTGATTCGGGATTTGGCGGGTGCGAAAGTGCCGTAGTTCTCGTAAGAACAGGCCATTTCGCACTGCAAACATCCGGTGCACTTGTCTGCGTTGATGTGCAACACCTTTTGCATGTGTGTCTCCTGCGGGTTGTGGCACGCCAGGCGCGCCGAACTTATGAAATGAATTACCTATGAAATCAATTGCCTGTGAATTCTTGAGCGTCATGTCTGGCGGCTTCATCGGGTTAACCCTAGTCGGATAAGGGGTTTGCGCTGAAATTCTCAAAAAGAAACACCTGTAGTCGTGCTGTGGTGGTGTCGCCCAAGGCTTTCAATGTGAGCGACGGATACGTTAAATTCGGAAAGATGAGCACATCCAACCCTCTTCCGCCGCGGGTCGCGTTGATCCATGCCACCGCTTTGGCCGTGGCGCCGATCCAATCCGCGTTTCTCCGGCATTGTCCCGAGGCGCGGTTGATGAACGTGTTGGATGACAGTTTGTCTGTGGACCGTGCTGCAGCGGGTCGCCTCACGGAGGCCATGAGCCAACGCTTTGTCGACTTGGCCAGCTACACGCAGCGTGCAGGATGTCAGGCCATCTTGTTCACCTGCTCTGCCTTTGGCCCTGCCATCGAGGCCGCGGGTCAGGCGGTGGGCATGCCCACCCTCAAACCCAACGAAGCCATGTTTGACGATGCCTTGGCCCGTTGCCCAGACCAAGGCGCCAAGGTCGGATTGTTGGCAACGTTTGAAGCGTCTGTCGAATCCATGTCTGTGGAGCTGATGGCCATGGCAGAGCAGTTGAACAAAACCATCGTGATCCACAGCGTGTATGTGCCCGAGGCCATGCAAGATCTGGCCCGGGGCGATGTGGACGCCCATCACCGCAAGATCGCTGACGCTGCGCGTGTTTTGCACGGGTGCGACGTGGTGATGCTGGCCCAGTTTTCGATGGCGGACGCACAAAGCACCGTTCAGGCTGTGCTCGATTGCCCTGTGCTCAGCAGCCCCGACTGTGCTGTGCTGGCGCTCAAACAACACTTCAACGCAACTGCCTCTGGGCAGGTTCCTCATGACTGAAAACACCGTCACGCTGGGTCAACTCCAGCAATTCATCACCCTTGCGATGGCGCGTTTGGGTCTGCCAGACGCTGACGCTGCCACCGTGGGCCGACTGATGGCCGAAGCCGAATTGCAGGGGTCGGATGGCCATGGTGTCATTCGCCTGCTGCCCTACGCCCGTCGCATCCAAGCCGGTGGTTTGAATGTGCGCCCGAACATCAAGGTTGTTCAAGAGCGCGCAGGCATGGCTTTGCTCGATGGTGACAACGGCATGGGCCATTTGGTGATGGCCCGCGCTGCTGAATTGGCCATCGACAAAGCGCGCCAATGTGGCATAGGTTGGGTCGGATCACGCTTGAGTAACCATGCGGGGCCTGCGTCGCTCTACGCCCGCATGCCCATGGCACAAGACATGATTGGCATGTACTTCGCCGTCGGCAACGCCAACCACTTGCCGCCATGGGGCGGGCTGGACATGTTGTTATCGACCAACCCGATTGCCGTGGCTGTTCCGGCGGGTGAGGAGCCTCCTGTGGTGCTGGACATGGCGACCACCGTGGCCGCCTACGGCAAAGTGAAAGCCAAAGCGCAGCGCGGCGAAATGATGCCCGAGGGCTGGATGATCGACCGTGAAGGCAAGCCATTGTTGGACCCCAAGCGCGCCGAAGAGGGGTTTTTGATGCCCATCGGTGGCTACAAAGGGTATGGCTTGTCGTTGATCGTGGGCTTGTTGGCGGGCACCCTCAATGGTGCGGCCATGGGCAAACAGGTCATCGACTTCAACCACGACGACACCAGCACCACCAACACGGGCCAAGCCATCATGGCGATCGACCTCAGTGCTTTTGGCGATGTCGATGGTTTCAAAGCGCGGGTGGATCAGCTGGTGCGTGAACTGCGCGGCAGCGACAAGATGCCCGGTGTCGAACGCATTTGGCTGCCTGGTGAGCAAAGTCACCAAAAGCGTTTGAACAACGAGCGCGAGGGCATGACTTTGCCCGTTGCCTTGCTGAAGCAGCTGGACACGTTTGCCGCCGACATGGGCTTGCCTGCTTTGCAATCACTTTGACCTTTTGATACAGATTTGATACAGGACTCACATGACCGTTACCTCCTTGTGCTTTTCACGCCGAATTGGCGTTGTGTTGGCCTTGTCTCTGTCTGCCATGTGGAGCACTTCTTGGGGTCAAGCACAACCCACCACGGCTTACCCGAACAAGCCCATACGCGTGATCGTGCCGCTGGCCGCAGGCAGCGCGGTCGACAATGCTGCGCGCATCCTGGCCCAGAAGATGACGCAAAACATGGGGCAGTCGGTGGTCATTGAAAACATGCCCGGTGCGGCGGGCCTCATCGGTGCAGAGCGCGTGGCCAAGTCGGCGCCAGATGGCTACACGCTGGGTGGCTTCAACGACAGCATCATGACGATGTTGCCCCACCTGCAGGCCAAGATGCCGTGGGACATTTTGAAAGACTTCGACCCAGTGTCGTTGGTGGCCACGGTGGAATGGGGTCTGGTGGTGGCGGCCAATGCCCCACAAAAATCGGCGGCAGATTTGATCGCTGATGCCCGCAAAGCGCCGGGCAACCTCAACTATGGATCGGGGGGCAACGGCAGCCCGCAGCACATCGCGATGGCTTTGTTTGCATCCCAAGCTGGGGTGTCAATGACGCATGTGCCTTACAAAGGCGCGACGCAGGCCGCCATGGGTTTGGCGGGCAACGAAGTTCAGAGCGCCTTCCAAGGCATTGCCACGGTCAACGCTTTGGTGAAGGGGGGCAAGCTGAGGTTGATTGCAGTGAGCACGCCGCGCCGCATGCCTCAGTTTCCTGATGTGCCCACCGTGTCTGAGTCTGGGCTGCCAGGGTTTGAATTCAATTCTTGGTTCGCGATGATGGCGCCTGCTGGGACGCCCAAGCCCATTTTGCAGACCCTGCAAACCGAAATCACCAAAGCCTTGGCTGACCCAGAAGTGCGGGACAAACTGACCGCTCAGGGCTTGAGCCCCCGTGGCACATCGGCCGACGAATTGGGTCGTGCCATGCGCGTGCAGTTGACGCGCTATGGCGAGCTCATCAAGGCTGCGGGCATCACCGCAGATTGACATGGCCCGCCTCCATGCTGCGGTCTCCCATCGCTTGGCGAACGGTATGGCCGCACTGGTGGTCAGTGCAATCCCCTGGCTGCCCTGCCTGGCGCAGGCCCAAACGACTTACCCCACCAGGCCGATCAAACTGATCGTGCCCGTGGTCGCTGGCGGTGGAGCAGACGCGGTGGCGCGCATGGTGACCGAGAAAATGTCAGCCACTTTAGGCGTCCCCATCGTGGTCGAAAACAAAGGCGGTGCCTCGGGTTCGATTGCCGCGATGGAAGTGGCACGTGCCGTGCCAGACGGGCACACGTTGCTGGAATGCTTTGTGGCCACGCACAGCACCAACCCTGCCGTGCTCAACATCAAATACGACCCCATTGCTGATTTCGCGCCCGTGGGCATGATGGCCCAAACTGCCAATGTGCTGGTGGTGCCCGAGACCAGCAAAGCCAAGAACCTTCAGGCCTTTTTGGCCCAAGCCAAAGCCAAGCCCGGGGGCATGAGCTATTCGTCAGCGGGCAACGGATCGGCCACTCACCTGATCATGGCTTACCTTGAGAACCAGGCCCGTGTGGACCTCATCCACGCGCCCTACAAAGGCGCAGCCCCGGCCATGCAAGATTTGTTAGGCGGGCAGGTGGATGCGATGTTCCCCAGTTTGACCACCGCCCTGCCGCACATCAAATCGGGCAAGCTGCGGGCGCTGGCCGTGGCCTCAAGCCGCCGTGACCCTTTGATTCCCGATGTCCCCACCGTGGCCGAGCAAGGTTTTGCCGGATTCAGTGCCATCCAATGGTGGGGGCTGTGTGCACCAGCCAAAACACCGCAACCGGTGATTGCCCGTTTGAACAAAGCGCTGAACGACGCGCTGGCCTTGCCCGACATCCAGAGCCGCCTGCACGACATGGCGGCGGCACCCTTGCCGCTCACGCCGGTTCAGTTCGGCAGCTTCATCCAGTCCGAAGTGGCCAAGTGGACGCAGTTGGTGCGGGAGACGCACTTGCAAATCGATTGAGCTCGCAGCGGTAAGCTGACCACTCAAACAAAATTCACGCTCAGGTCGGACAAGGGTTCGCTGAACTGGGCAGTCCAACGTTCGCCTGCCTGCACAGGCCAAGCGTCTGTCCAGGTGCCGGTGGTGACCACATCCCCCGCCTGCAAATCGGGCGCACCTGGGCACTGGCGCAACTCGGTCAAGAAATGGTGCAAGGCCCGCAGAGGGCTGTCCAACACGTTGGCTCCCAGGCCGTGTTCAATCACGGTGCCATTTTTCAAGAGGCTGACTTGTGCCTGCCCCAGCAGGGTGTCCAACTGAGCGGCATCACTCACCAAGTCCCGCACCAGCACTTGGCGCCCCACCAGCAGGCGGGCATGCAAGCCACTGTCGGCCACGCTGGCCGCTGCGGTGAATTTCCAATCCGGCAGATGGGATTGAACCACCTCAAAACCAGGCGCCATCCACTCAATGGCGTCAAACAGCTGGTCGAGTGTGGCGTTCGGTGCAGGTGTCGCGCGCAGGCCAAACACGGCTTCTGGTTCGATGCGGGGTTGGCAGCTGGGCGTCAATGACACCTGTGCCTCTGCACAGCCCGAGGTGGGCACATGCACCAAGGTGCTGTCCCACACGGTTCCCCATATCGGCGCAAACACGTTGTAACGCGGCCAGATCTTGCGGTTGGTGAAACCGATCTTGAAGCCTCGGGCGTGCTCGCCACGCGCCAAGCGCAGCGCGCGCACTTGCAACGCAGTTTGGTAGGCGGCCTCCACCGTCACGGTGGTTGGCAAGGCGGCTTCCCACAACTGGCCGTTGTCGATGTGTGCCAGCAGCGTGTGAGGGGTCATGCCTGCTCCGCAGCTTTGATGACTTCCACCGCGAGGTGGAAGGACGTGAGTGCGGCGGGGATGCCGCAATAGATGGCGGAATGCATCAACAGCTCGCGCAGTTGTTCGGGCGTCACGCCATTGTTGAGGCTGCCGCGCAAGTGCAGTTTGAGCTCGTCGTTGCGGTTCAATGCGATCAGCATGGCGATGGTGATCATCGAGCGGGTGTGGCGGTCCAGGCCCGGTCGGGTCCAGATTTCGCCCCAGGCATGCCGTGTCACGATGTCTTGAAACTCGCGCGTGAAGTCGGTGCGGCGGGCCAGCGATTGGTCCACGTACTCGTCGCCCAGCACCGCGCGACGGGTCAACAAGCCCGCTTCAAACCGCGCGGCTTCTTGCATGCCGCCGCCGTTGAGGAAGTCCATCAACGCGACCGTGAATGCACCCGCTTGCTCCCAGTTCGACAAGTGGGCCGCGTCCAGTTCGACGTGCCGTGCGCCGTTGATGCGTTTGGCGATGTCGCGCCCCAAATCGGGTGGCGTCGAGCCATCATGGCGGCCCGAGATGACCAGGGTGGGCACATCAATGCGGCTGATGGCCTCGGTCAAATCCATGTCGCGGATCGCGATCACATTGGCTTCGTAGCCTTTGGCAGGGGTGTTGAGCAACATCGTGCGGACCCGTTCCACGGCGGGTGCTGCACGGCGCTGGTAGCGTGGTGTGAACCAGCGGTCGATGACCGGGGGCGTCATGCCTGCCATGCCCTCGCGGGCGAGCAAGGCCAAGCGGCCATTCCACAATTCTGCGGTGCCCAATTTGCTGGCGGTGTTGCACAGCACCAAATGGCGAAAGCGGTGCGGGTGGTTGACGCCCAGCCACATGCCCGTCATGCCACCCATCGACAAGCCACAGAAATCCACGCGCTGCAGGCCCAGGTGGTCTAACAAGGCAATGGCGTCTTGGCCCAGTTGGTCGATGCTGTAAGGGCCGTCGGGCACGTCAGATTGACCATGCCCGCGCGTGTCGTAACGCAGCACCCGGAACTGCGTCAGCAGCGTGGACATTTGCGGGTCCCACATCGCCAGCGACGTGCCCAACGAGTTGCACAGCATCAACACCGAGGCGTCTGGATCGCCTTCAAGCCGGTAATGCAATTGGATGTTGTTGACGGTGGCGAAAGTGGCTTGCTCGGTCATGGTGTGGTGGATGTGGTGGATGTGGTGGGTGAGAGGTGTCATTCTGGCTTGATGCCCGCGTCGCGCACGACCTTGCCCCACTTGGCCAGCTCATCTTTGAGCAAAGTGGCCAACTCTTGGGGTGTGCTGGTCACAGGTTGCATGCCGAGCAGGGTGAAGCGTTCTTTGATGTCGGGGCTTTGCATGACCTTGATCAGCTCAGCGCGCAGGCGATCCACGATGGGTTGCGGTGTGCCTTTGGCGAGAAAGAAGGCGAGCCAGATTACCGTTTCGTAACCAGGGACACCAGACTCTGCGATGGTCGGTAAGTTAGGCAAATCGGGGTCGCGTTTGAGGCTGGCGATGCCCAGCGGTTTGACGCGCCCAGCTTTCATGTTGGGCACGGCCGATGAGTACGCGTCAAACATCACTTGCACATGGCCTGCGATCAAATCTTGCGCGGCAGGCGCTGCACCCTTGTACGGTACGTGCACCCATTCAATGCCCGTTTGGGAGCGGAACAGCTCTGCGCCCAAATGGTAGGTGCTGCCAATGCCTGAAGAGGCATAAGACAGCTTGTTGGGATTGGCTTTGGCGTACACGATCAACTCTTTCACCGAGTTGACGGGCACAGAAGGGTGCACCACCAGGATGTTGTCGATGGTGGCCACCATGCTCACGGGCACAAAGTCTTTGACCGGGTCATAGCGCAGATTGGTGCTGAGGTTGGGGTTGGCCGCCATCATGCTGCTGGTGCCCAGCAGGATGGTTTGCCCGTCGGGGGCTGACTTGGCTACCAATTCGGCACCGATGCCACCCGTGGCACCCAAACGGTTGTCCACCACCACCGTTTGCTTCAACGCCTCGGCCAGGCGTGGCGCAATGACCCGGGCGATCACGTCGGTGGGCCCACCGGCTGAGAATGGCACGATGATCCTCACCGCTTTGTCGCTGCTGGTTTGAGCCCAGACCGTGGTGCAGACCAGCGGTACCAAGGCCAGGGCCCACAAGGGGGTGAAGAGGGCGGTACGAATGGCATTGCCAATGCGCAGGTGAAACGGGGTCATGCGGGCAACCTGTTGTTGGAGTGATCGGATCACCAATCTAACAAAGTTTGACACTCTAGGTAAGCGTGCTAACCATGAGGCGCTTGGCGCAACAGGCCGAGCCCTGCAAGCGCGTCAGCGCAGCCCCGACACCAGGGGTGACGCCAGCTTGACGCCTTGGGTTTGCCAAAAGGCGGGGTCGGCCATTTCAATGCGCACGATGGCGTTGTCCATGTGCCGTGCGGCAGCGGCGCGTGCGGCTTGAGGGTCGGCGGCTTCTATGGCGCGCGCAATCGCTTCATGCTCGTCACTGACTTGCTCGGCAAAATCGGTGCGACGGGCTTCATTGGCCCGCGTCACGCGGGTGGCGCCCTGCAGGAACTGCCCCAGGTATTGCAGCGTACCAATCAAAAAGGGGTTGCGCGCCGCGTCGGCAATGGCGCGGTGGTATTGCACATCTTCATCCACACCATCGCCACCTGCCCGCACCGCGGCTTCGAGCGCCACGATGGACGCTCGGATGCGCTTCAAGTCGGTGGCGGTGCGGCGCTGTGCAGCCAGGCCAGCCACTTCAGCCTCCAAGGCGCGGCGCACCTCCACCATTTGAATCACAGCCTGTTTGGACACCGCGAATTTCGGGTCAAAGTTCAGCGGCGAAAAACCGGCATCCAACACATACACACCGCTGCCTTGGCGCGAGTCCACCAAGCCCAGTGACTTGAGCCGTGACACCGCTTCGCGGATGACCGTGCGGCTCACAGAAAACTGTGTCACCAACGAGGCCTCGGTCGGCAGCTTGTCGCCCGCGACCAACCTGCCTGCACGGATCTCCGTCGCCAAAGCGTCCGCCACCTGATCGGACAGGCGTGCGCTGGGGGTGATGATTTTGAATTGGGTGGCCATGGCGTGAAAATTTATCATACAACTTCTGTTTGTCTGTCTTTGCAGACCCCGCGGCACCTTGGGTGACAGCCGTGGCGCTGCTGCCTATACTGGCCTGAACCAAGCCAGGCAGGGTCTCTGGCTTGTCAGGAGTAGCCATGTCCGACCAGCCTGCCCGCCCCAAAACCCCGCCCTCAAAACCCACGTCCCCGAAGCCCGCGCCGGACTGGGGCAGCTTGCCTGTCAGTGGTGGGTCATTGGGCGCGTTGGACCCGATCAGTGGGGTGTCCCGCGTGCGCCCGGTGTCGTTGATGCGCACCGGCACCGTCAGTGAGCGGCGCAGCAGTGCCCCACCCCCATCGCCTTCGCCCGCCCCAGGCCACGACGCCGCACACCTCAATCAAGTGGCCCATGTCCTCGAAATGGCCCAACTGGTCCTGGGCAGCGAGGCCGCCGCTCTGACTTGGCTGAAGGCGCCGCACGTGGCCCTGGGCGGGCTGGCGCCGATGAATGTGATGGCCTCCGACGCGGGGGCTGCCCAGGTTTTGCGCTTGCTCGACAAAATGTGAATGTCGTTTTAGAATTACGATTAGGTAAATCGATTTACCAATAGTAAATTTGGAGACAACGCATGGGTGCCTACATCAACCCGACCTACCCTTACCGCGCACCGACCGGTTTGCGCGCGGATCCACCTCAACGCCGACCGTTGATCATCGTGGGCGCAGGCCCCGTGGGTTTGGCTGCCGCCATCGATGCCCGCTTGCAAGGCCTGGACGTGCTGCTGTTTGACGAAGACAAAACCGTATCGGTCGGCTCGCGAGCGGTCTGCTACGCCAAGCGTTCGTTGGAAATTCTGGACCGATTGGGTTTGGGCGAGGTGGCGTGCCGCAAAGGCGTGAGTTGGAACGTGGGCCGCACCTTCATGGAAGAAGACGAGGTCTACCAGTTCAACCTCGTGCCTGACGCTGGTCACAAACGCCCCGGCATGATCAACCTGCAGCAATACCACTTGGAGGAGATGCTGATCGCCCGTGCGCTGGCGCTCGGGGCCGACATGCGCTGGCAGCACAAAGTGATCTCTGTCCAGCCGCTCGATAGCGGCGCGCTGTTGCGTGTCGAAACGCCCGATGGCGTGTTCGACATCGAGGCCGACTGGTTGGTCGTGGCCGATGGTGCACGCAGCCCCATCCGCAGGCAAATGGGGCTCGACATCGAAGGCCGCATCTTCATGGACCGCTTCTTGATTGCCGACGTGATCATGAAGGCCGACTACCCTGCCGAGCGTTGGTTTTGGTTTGACCCGCCTTTCCACCCAGGGCAAAGCGTTTTGCTGCACAAGCAGAGCGACAACGTTTGGCGCATTGACTTCCAGTTGGGTTGGGATGCCGACCCTGAGGAAGAAAAAAAGCCCGAGAAGGTCATTCCCCGCTTGCAGGCCATGCTCGGCGACGACCGCCCGTTTGAGTTGGAGTGGGTGAGCATCTACACCTTTCAATGCCGCCGCATGAAAGACTTTCGCCATGGGCGCGTGCTGTTTGTGGGCGATGCCGCCCATCAGGTGTCACCCTTTGGCGCGCGGGGTGCGAACTCGGGCTTTCAAGACACCGACGACCTGATGTGGAAGCTGGCCCTGGTGATCCAAGGTCAGGCTCCCGAGCGCCTGCTCAACAGCTACAGCGCTGACCGCACCTACGCTGCCGATGAAAACATTTTGAACTCGACCCGCTCGACCGACTTCATCACCCCCAAGAGCCGCGTGAGCCGCACCTTCCGCAACGCGGTGCTGGACTTGGCGCGTGAGCACACCTTTGCCCGCAAGCTGGTGAACTCGGGGCGCTTGTCGATGCCCTCGTTCTTGACCCAGTCCGCCCTCAACACCGCAGACCGTGACGAGTTCACCGGCAACATGGTGCCAGGGGCGCCAATGGACGATGCCCCTGTGCAAGTGATGCAGGCGGGGTCGCAAAGCGCCCAGTGGTCAGACGCTTGGTTGCTGGACCAACTGGGCAACCGCTTTCAACTCCTGTACTTTGTGGACGATGCGGCCACGCTTGAAAGCACCACCCTCAACGCCTTGCACAGCCTGGCGCAAGACCGCTTGCCTGTGCAGGTGCTGCTGATCACCGAGCGACCTGTCGCGGTCAATGGCTTGCCGGTCATTGTGGACGCCCAAGGCTTGATGGCCCGCCGATGTGATGCCCGCCCAGGCACCGCTTATCTGATGCGCCCTGACCAACACGTGGCAGCCCGCTGGCATGCGTTGGACCTGCCAGCCATCCGAGCCGCCGTGCTGCGTGCCACGGCCCACGAAACAGACCACTGAGCGACCAGAGGATCTCCCATGCAAAAAGCCCTGAATCCAGACGCGGCCACGCTGACGTTGACGCCGAATTTGAACGAGCCCGGCAAGCGCTACTTCCGTGATTTCACCCCGGGTGATGACTTCTACGAAGCGCTGATCGAGATGCACCAAGGCCTCAGTGACGAAGACAGCGAGCGCGTGAATGCCCGCCTCATCTTGCTGCTGGCCAACCACATTGGCGACATCCGTGTGCTGCGCGAAGCCATGCGCTTGGCGCGTGGCAATCCGTGAGCCGCCGTATCCCGCACCTTCACCCTCACCCTCACTTTTCCCCCAATCTTGAGGACACCCCATGAAGATCAACCGATTCCACCATGTTGCCTACCGCTGCAAAGACGCCAAAGAAACCGTCGAGTGGTACAGCAAGCACCTGAACATGAAGTTCGTGCTCGCGATTGCCGAAGACCAAGTGCCGTCGACCCACGCGCCTGACCCTTACATGCACCTGTTCATGGACGCCGGTGGCGGCAACGTGTTGGCCTTCTTTGAAATCCCCAATTCACCTCCCATGGGCCGCGACACCAACACGCCTGATTGGGTGCAGCACATCGCCTTTGACGTGGACAGCCTGCAAGACCTGGAAGACACCAAAACCCGACTCGAAGCAGCAGGCATCCCTGTGATTGGCATCACCGACCACACCATCTTCAAATCGATCTATTTCTTTGACCCCAACGGCCACCGCCTGGAACTCGCCTGCAACACTGGTACGCCAGAGATGTACAAAAAGCTGGACGAGGTGAAGTGGGAGATGCTGGAAGAGTGGAACAAAACCAAACGTGCACCCAAGCACGCAGCTTGGATGCACGACAAGGAATTTGCGGCGCAGGCTGCTTGACAGCTGCCTCACCCGAGGCCGCGCACCACCAACCCCGCCACTGCACACACGCCGATCACCGTGATCACGCCCACCTGGTAGCAGATCAACGCCACGCCTGCGGCGAGCGCGATGGCGAGGGCGGCCCAGTCAAGGTTGGCCGGGAAAACCTGGCCTACCGCAGAATTGACGGCAATGTGCGCTATGAAAAACAGAGCAAGACTAGCGATCACGCCCACCACGGCGGCGGTGATGGCGGTCAGTGGTGCCGTGAATTGCAGCTTGCCGTGCGTGGATTCCACCATTGGGCCGCCTGCCAAGATGAACACAAACGAGGGCAAAAAGGTGAACCAGGTGACCACTGTGGCGGCCAGGGCTGCGCCCAGGAACTGGGCCTCGGGGCCCAACACGGCCTTGCCCCACCCGCCCACGTAGCCCACAAAGGCGACCACCATGATCAACGGGCCTGGGGTGGTCTCCCCCAAGGCCAAGCCGTCGATCATTTGAGGGCCGGTGAGCCAGCCGAACTGCTCTACCGCACCTTGGTAGACGTACGGTAGCACCGCATAGGCGCCACCAAAAGTGAGCAATGCCGCCTTGGTGAAGAACCAGGCCATCTGCGCCAAGGTGGCGTCCCAACCCTGCCAGGCGGTCAACACGGCCATCGGCGCCAACCACAAAGCCAAGCCAGCGGCCACCACTTTGGCCAAGCGCGAGGGTTTGAAGCGGGCGTGCTCGGGTGTGGGGGTGTCGTCGTCGATCACGGACGGGCCATAACTGGCTTTGGCAGCACCGTGCCCACCGCCACTTTGAAACTGTCCCGGTGCCCACTTGGCCCCCAGCCATCCCAAGACCGCGGCCCCCAGCACGATGGCGGGAAAGGGCACATCCAAGGCATAGATCGCCAGAAAGCTGGACAGCGCGATGGCCCACAGCAAGGGCGCCTTGGTGGGTGTTTTCAGGGTTTTGGAGCCAATACGGTGCACCGCTTGCACCACCAGTGCGGCAACAGCGGGTTTGATGCCGTACAGCAAACCGGCCACCCAAGGCACACTGCCAAATGACACGTAAACCCAGCTGAGCCCAATCAGGATGAACAGCGAAGGCAGCACAAACAGGGCCCCTGCGGCCACCCCACCCCAGGTGCGGTGCATCAACCAGCCGATGTAAGTGGCCAGTTGCTGCGCTTCCGGCCCCGGCAAGAGCATGCAGTAGTTGAGGGCGTGCAAGAAGCGCTGCTCGCTGATCCAGCGTTTTTCTTCCACCAGCTCGCGGTGCATGATGGCAATTTGGCCGGCTGGGCCGCCAAAGCTGATCAGACCGAGCTTGAACCAAAATTTCAAAGCGTCTGCGAAAGAGACGGCGGCGGGCAGGGCCCCAAGACCCTCTTTGTTGTGTGTGCGTGTGTTGGCTTGTGTCATGGTGTTTGGGCGCTGGTGTTCAGGGGTTCCAGTTGTGTCGCTCGTCTTTGGCTTCGACTTTGTCTTGGCACCACGCGTACAGGGCGTCGTAAACGCCCATCATGGCCTCGAGCATGGCGTGGTCGTTGTCGGCATGCAGGCGAGACATGCCCAAAGAAACGGCAAGCAGTCCGGCCGCCTGCGGGGCAAGGTCCAAGCTGTCGGTGTCGGCAGCACGCACGATGGTGCTCATCCAGCGCAAGGCGGGCATGCGCAGGTCAAAGGCCTGTACCACCGCGTCAAAGCTGCAATGCTCGCCAACGTGGGACACCGGTGCGCCTGGGATGTCGTAGGCCACCGCGTTCAAGCGTTGCGCTGCTTCCAAGACCTGGGCCGTGGGCACGTAGAAAAATTCGGCGGCAGGATCGATGAAGCGGCGAACCATCCACGGCACGGCGATGCGGTCGATTTTGGGGCGCTCTCGGGTGATCCAGCGCGAAGGGGCGTCACCCGTCACACCCCAAGCAGGTTGTTTGGGGATCTGCCAGACGGCCGGGTCACGCCATGCGGCGATTTGGGTCGGGTCGTCCACGCCAGGCTCTCCGCCGGCCATGCCTCCAGCCAAAAAACGGGCCGTCCAGCCGGCTGCGCGCAGTTGCGCGGCCGCCTGTTGGCTGACATCATGGCCGTAGACACAACAGGTCACGACAGCTTGTGGCGCATGGGTGGCGATGAACGCAGGCAGATCATCAGGCGCGCAGTAGAAGGCACCCGGCAAGCGCTCAGGGCTGGCCTCAAAGGCCGGGCGACGTCGAACGTCCAACAGCAGCGGCGCGTCAGCGCGTCCGATGAGGGCATTCAGGTCTGCGGGGGAAATCGAAAAACGAGCGGTGGTGTCCATAGGTAAGCTGCCACAGGTGTGGTTGCCAGCACTTGGACGGGACACCGTCTATCCGCGAGGATTCGGGAGGCTGTGTTCCCGATGTGTGGAGCTTAGCATGGTCATGCGTCGCGCGACAACCGGAATACTGCTGTGCTGGCCCGCAGGTTGGGCAGCCAGCGCACTTCCTGGCCTTCGTGCAGGCCATAGGCGTCTTCGATGCGCAGGCCGTTTTGACGGGCCAGCACTTCAAAATCGGCGTAGGTGCCGACCCGGATGTTGGGGGTGTCGTACCACTGGTACGGCAGTCGTTTGGTCACCGGCATGCGGCCCTGCAGCACGCTCAGGCGGTTGAGCCAGTGGGCAAAGTTGGGGAAGGCCACGACGCCCAGGCGTCCTACGCGGGCGGTTTCACGCAACATGGTTTCGGCATTGCGCAGGTGCTGCAGCGTGTCGATTTGCAGCACCACGTCAAAGCTTTCGTCTTCGAACAGCGAAAGCCCGTCGTCCAGGTTCAGCTGGATGACGTTGACCCCAGATTGCACGCAGGCCAGCACATGGGCATCGCTGATTTCGATGCCGTAGCCTGTGCACTCGCGGGTGTTTTGCAAGTGGGCCAGCAAGCGGCCATCGCCACAACCCAAATCGAGCACGCGGGACGCTTTGGGCACCAGCCGCTCCATCGGGCTGGCCAGCGTGTGGGTCACTGATGTTGATGTGTTTTTTGACTCTTTCGGCTTGTCTGTGCTGGTTTTGATGCTCTCAAAATAGGAGCGCACAAGGGCAAGGTAGCGAGGGTCGTCCAACAAGAAGGCGTCGTGACCGTGGGGGGCATCGATCTCGGCGTAGCTCACGTCGCGTTGGTTGTCGACCAGGGCTTTGACGATCTCTCGGCTGCGCTTGGGGCTGAAGCGCCAGTCGGTGGTGAAGCTCACCAGCAAAAATTTGGCCTGGGCCGCCGCCATGGCCGTGCTGAGGTTGCCGCTGCAATGGCGCGCGGGGTCGAAGTAGTCGAGCGCTCGGGTGATGAGCAAGTACGTGTTGGCGTCAAAGGTCTCGCTGAATTTGTCGCCTTGGTGGCGCAGGTAGCTCTCGATCTGAAACTCGACGTCTTGGGTCGAGTATTTGTAGGCGTCACCTTCGCGCAGTGCACGGCCAAATTTTTCGTTCATCACGTCATCGCTCAGGTACGTGATGTGCCCGATCATGCGGGCGATGCGCAGGCCACGCTTGGGGATGACGTTGTGTTCGTAGAAGTTACCGCCATTGAAGTCGGGGTCGGTCACGATGGCACGGCGGGCCACCTCGTTGAAGGCGATGTTTTCAGCGGTGAGGTTGGGGGCACTGGCAATCACCACCGCGTGCTGGACGCGTTCGGGGTGCTGCATTGTCCAACTCAGGGCTTGCATGCCACCCAAGCTGCCACCCATGACCGCTGCCAAGGTTTGGATGCCCAATGCATCCAGCACCCGGGCTTGGGCATTGACCCAGTCTTCCACAGTCACCACAGGAAAGTCAGCGCCGTAAACCTTGCCGGTCTCGGGGTTGATGTGCATCGGCCCGGTGGAGCCAAAGCACGAACCCAGGTTGTTGATGCCGATGACAAAAAAGCGGTTGGTGTCGACGGGCTTGCCCGGGCCGATCATGTTGTCCCACCAGCCTTCGCTTTTGGCCTGGCCTTCGTACACCCCGGCGACGTGGTGAGAGGCGTTGAGCGCGTGGCAAACCAGCACGGCGTTGGTCTTGTCCTCGTTGAGCGTGCCGTAAGTTTCATAAGCCATCGTGTAGCCACGGATGGCGGCGCCGCTTTGCAATGCCAGCGGTGCGTCGAAGGTCATGAACTGAGGTGTGGCAAGCATAAAAAAACCCGGCAACGCCAAAAACGGAGCCGGGTTCACGCCATGAAATCGGGCAGGTCTTTAGCGGAATTTATCAAGCGCCCGCAAGCTGAAGCAAATCGGCGCATTTGAAGTATAGCGCGATCAACAGGTTTTGGCTTGAGGGACCGTGCCCTTTGCTTGGTTTCAAACCCCGTTCGCCCTTGTTTGGCGCATTTCTTGCTTATTTTTGCGTTTTCTTGGTGCGGCATGCTCGTCTGTGCTGTTTTCGCACCAATTTAGAACATTTTATTTTGGAGAAGAGACGATGGAAGCACTCAAACAGGGCGCAGATGCCCTGTTCATTCTGTTGGGTGGCATCATGGTTTTGGCCATGCATGCTGGTTTTGCATTTTTGGAATTGGGCACAGTTCGTCGCAAAAACCAGGTGAACGCCTTGGTGAAAATTTTGGTCGATTTCAGTGTGTCGACGGTCGTGTACTTTGTGATCGGTTACGCGGTCGCGTATGGCACCACCTTTTTTGTGGGCGCTGAGCAACTGGCTGCCAAGAACGGCTATGAGCTGGTGAAGTTCTTCTTTTTGCTGACGTTTGCGGCCGCCATTCCTGCCATCATTTCGGGGGGCATTGCTGAGCGAGCGCGCTTTTGGCCGCAGCTGATTGCCACGGCGGTGATCGTGGGGCTGATTTACCCGCTGTTTGAAGGCGTCGCTTGGAATCAGAAGTTTGGCATTCAGGCCTGGATCAAGGCCACCACGGGCGAAGAATTCCATGACTTTGCTGGCAGTGTGGTTGTCCACGCTTTGGGTGGGTGGATTGCATTGCCCGCCGTGCTGTTGCTGGGCGCGCGCAGCAACCGCTACCGCAAGGATGGATCGCTTGCGGCGCACCCACCGAGCAACATCCCCTTTTTGGCCTTGGGCGCATGGATTTTGACCGTGGGTTGGTTTGGCTTCAATGTGATGAGTGCGCAAACACTCGACAAGATTTCAGGCTTGGTTGCGGTGAATTCGCTGATGGCCATGGTGGGCGGGACGTTGGTCGCGTTGGTGATGGGCAAAAACGACCCGGGTTTTGTTCACAACGGTCCCTTGGCCGGCTTGGTGGCGGTGTGTGCCGGTTCAGACTTGATGCACCCCCTGGGGGCGTTGGTCGTTGGGGGCATGGCGGGCGCAATTTTTGTGGTGATGTTCACGTTGACGCAGAACAAATGGAAGATCGATGACGTGTTGGGTGTCTGGCCTCTGCATGGCTTGTGTGGTACCTGGGGCGGCTTGGCGGCAGGCATTTTCGGCACACAAGCTTTTGGCGGCATGGGGGGAGTGAGTTTCTCAGCTCAGCTTCTCGGTACGCTGATGGGCGTGGTGTGGGCTGGACTGGCTGGCTTGGTGGTGTATGGCGCGCTCAAAGCCACCTTGGGTTTGCGCATGAGCCAAGAGGAAGAATTCGATGGCGCTGACCTCACCGTGCACAAAATCAGCTCGACACCTGAGCGTGAAGCCAACTGGTGAGTGGGGTTCAGCGACAAGCCTGAAAGCAGGCCCGACAGGCGTTAGCGCTGGGCAAGGTGACGGCATTTGCGCAGGGGTTGAGGGCGTCCCGGGTCAGCGTGTTGGCATGGGCGGCCTCGTCCAGCAGCACCTGCAGTGGTGGAATGTCAAAGTCCCATTCAATCAGCGTGGGGCGCGGTCCCCAGCGACGCACGGTGTAGCTGTAGAGCGACCACACCGGGTCTGTGATGGCGCGACTGCGGTTGTTGATCACCACGTTGCCGCAATCGTCATGGCCTGCCACGTGCAACTCTGCGACGGCCTCAGCCGGAATGCCATCGATCCACTGGCGGCAACGGTCTAGCGCTGTCAAAGGGAACGCCTGATCTTGTGCGTCAAGCGAGTTCAGTCGGCGTCGAATGTCGAGGCGAAATGCGTTCAACGCGTTCACGTAGACGCTGTTGAGATCGATCAGCAGTGTGCAACCTGTTCGCCGCACCAGTTGGGTTAAAAATTCGGGCTCTGCGACGGGCAGGTCTGCGCCAGTCGTGTTGACGGACACGTTTTCGACAGCGATGGTTCGTTTCAACTGGTCTTGCACGCGCTGGACGTTGGCGCACAACACGTCCAAGGCCTCAGGGGTAAATGGCGGCGCAACGCTCGCGTGGTCGCTGATGAGCCAGGGGTTTGTTCGGTCTGCCAAGGACGACAGTTGCGACAGGTAGGACGCGTTCACGCCGTCACTTGAGCCCAGAGACAAGCCTACGCCATGCAAACTGAGTGGGTACAGTTCGCCGCACCGTTCGAGCAGGGTCAACGTGGCACCTTCGGCGTTCATGAAGCGCTCGGTGTGCACTTCTAAAAAGCCGAGTTGGGGCCGTTGTTGCAACAATTCAGTGCCGTGCCTGTGTCGCCAGCCAATGCCTGCTTGTTCAGGGGTCAATCTGTGGTCCAGTGGGAGTAATGTGGCGACCGTGCCCGTGAGGACTGTCGCTACGGCTAGGCCTCAAATGATCGCTGAAAAGCAAAACCCTTGCTGCTTGTACTTTCTTTGCTTTTCAGGTTAAGGGGTGATGACGGCGCTGCAGCGTGAGCAAAAACCGTGGTGCGGACACTGCGAACCTGTAAATATGAGGGTATTTCCGGGTACCCGGCGTCGAAACCCTGATACGGTCATGCGGTATTTAACGCATAATGTAAAAACGTAGGCGTTCAACGTCTATGTAAGTTTGCGGTGATCAGGTCAGTTTCGCGTCTCTCAAGTACTCAGTTGTATGCGTTTTCGGGACTCCATCGCTTTTCTCATGTGTTTATAGGAGTCCCTTCATGGGCAACAAACTGTACGTTGGCAATCTGCCGTACTCGGTTCGCGACAGCGATTTGGAACAGGCCTTCGGCCAATTCGGCGCCGTGACCAGCGCTAAAGTGATGATGGAACGCGACACCGGTCGTTCTAAAGGTTTCGGCTTTGTCGAAATGGCCAGCGATCCAGAAGCGCAAGCGGCGATTGAAGGCATGAACGGTCAATCCTTGGGTGGCCGTAGCGTCGTTGTGAACGAAGCTCGTCCGATGGAAGCTCGTCCTCCACGCACCGGTGGTTTCGGTGGCGGCGGTGGCGGCTTCGGCGGTGGCCGCAGCGGTGGCGGCGGCGGTGGTGGTGGCTTCGGCGGTGGCCGCAGCGGTGGTGGCGGTAGCGACGGCGGTTTCCGCAGCCCCTACGGCTCCGGTCCTCGTGGCGGCGGTAGCGGCGGTGGCCGCAGCGGTGGCGGCGGTTACGGCGGCGGCAACAGCGGCGGTTACTGATCCACCTTCACAGCGCCTGCTGTGATGACAAAAGGCTCCCTCGGGAGCCTTTTTGCTTTGTGTCGTTGCATTTTGTGTTCAGTGGGTCGCACCATGCCTGGGTTTGCGCTTGCGTTTGGCGAACAGGTAGTCAAACAACCTGTTGGGCAGCAAGCGCAAACCTTTGGCCACAACCCCCATTTGCCAAGGAATGACTTGGTATGACTTGCCCGCCTCGATGGCTTTGAAGGCTTGAGTTGCAAAGGCTTCCGCACTCATGAGAAAAGGCATGCTGTAGGGGTTGTTGCGGGTCAATGGCGTGTCGATGTAACCCGGGCAGATGGTGACCACGCGTATGCCCTGGGGTGCGAGTTCACCCCGTAAGCTCTCGCAGTAGCTGATGGCAGCCGCTTTGCTGGCGCTGTAAGCCCCGTGACCTGGCAATCCGCGGATACCGGCCACGCTGCCAATACCAACCAATGTGCCGCCAGACCCTGATGTGGGCGGGACGTGCTTGCCATCTGCGGTTGCACGCGCAGCCATCGCGGCAACAAAAGGGTGAAACGTGGCCATCATGCCGATGTTGTTGGTGGCAAACACGCGGGCCATGACGTCAATGTCTTCCCTGCAGGCGGTATCGATGCCCACACTGATGCCTGCATTCGCAATCACCACATCAGGCAGACCTTGCTGGGCAATGCACGATTGAGCGGCTTGAACCAGAGCGTCGCTTTGTGTGACGTCTGCGCCATAAATCCGGCAACGGTCAGGGTGAATGCCTCGTTCTGCCACCCAGTGTTCCAAGTCTGCGGTGCGTCGAGCCACCAACGCGAGCTTGTAGCCCTGTTGGTGAAATTGCCAAGCCAAGGCTTGACCAATGCCGCTGGATGCGCCGGTGATGAACACGAGTTTGGACATGCTGACTTCCCCATGAAAAACGCCCAGTGACCGAAGCCGACTGGGCGTTGAACAGATTCAGGGCACTGTGCAAGTCAGTGCCTCGCCTGGTGTTCAGGCGGCGCTGAGCCAGTAGCCTGAATTGAATGGACTGCTCATGCGCAGTGCCAAAGGCGACACGTCGACGAGTTTGTCCGTTGGCATTTTTTCACCGACTTCAACGGTGGTGTTGACGTCAACGCTGGCGACAGCATCAACGCCTGGAGCCTGATTCGCCCGTTCTGCTTGGCTGGCTTGTGCAGAACGGGCTACTGAAAAGAATAGAAGCATCGGAAGGGTATCTTCCTGTCTCCCCAGTAGTCAGAGGCATCCCGGAAGATATCGAGCAATTGCTCGCGCGCTTCCTTGTCAAATTTGGCATGTGCTGGGATCTGCTCCAACACCACGATGAAGCCTGGCTGAGGGCCTGACTTGTGCAGCGGGTCGGTCATGCAGTCGTACAGCGCATCAAAGTTCTTCCCAAAATGGGTTGGGAAGGTGAATTGCTGCGCAATCATGTCCAGCACGTCTTGCTTGCTCTGAGCCTGGCTCAGGTTGGCGTACAGGAAGTGGTGGCCCATGGACTGGGCGGCTTCTTGCAAATCAGGCACCCGGAAAGCCCGGATCGATTGCACGATATTGGATCTCACACCACGCAGTGGTGCATCCTGTTCCTTACGAAGTGGCGTATCCATCCCCGTTCACTTTCTCTTAAGTCAAAAAAACGTCAATCAGACTCAACCCGCCCAGCCGCGCGACACTTTGTGTTGCACGCGCCGATCGTTATCAGGTCAAGGCACAATCTTGCGGAAAGAACCGTAATGGTCTTCGGTGTAGTAACAAGCCTCTGGCCGTCGGGGTTCACCGCCACAGACGATGCGCTTGGCACCTCTGTCGCGCGATCCTGGCGTTTTGACGGTGTACTCACGGTAATAACCCCGAGGGTGTGCCGGCAAAGAGCGCTCCCTGTTTCCAAAAACCACGCCGTCCTTGTCGTACGCGAATGGTCCGCCTTGCAAAATCAGCCCATGAACTTCGCGGCCCTGTCGAGGCAAATCAGCCAAGCTTACCGTGGGGTAAGTGTTGATGTTTGTCTCTGCGGAACTTTGCTTTCTGGCCCAAGCTTCAGGCGCCAAAGACAACGAAGCCACCAGAGCCAAGCCAGAAAAGAGGACTCCCGACAGTGCTGTTTTGAAAGGGTGAAAGCCGGACATTCAAGCGCTCATGACGCCAACGCGTGAGCGCCAGCACATGGTCAACCAAGGGTTAAACCTAAACCGAAAACCTCGGGTTAACCCCGAAATTTCCAAAAGCGTAGTGTGCCGGAAGTGCCAGGAAAAAGCAAGACCATGCCCAATATTTGAGCAAAGAAAGCGTGTTAACTTTGACCCATTTCGCGGGTCAAAGTTAGCACGTACTTTGATGAGGTGACTTATCTGCTGGCGTTTGCGTCGGCCACGGTCAACGCGGTCATGTTCACAATTCGACGCACAGTGGCGCTGGCTGTCAGCACATGGACGGGTTTATCAGCCCCAAGAAGCACAGGGCCAATGGCAATGCCGCCGCCCGCAGCGGTTTTCAACAGGTTATAAGCGATGTTGGCAGCATCAATGCCAGGGAAGACCAACAAATTGGCGTTGCCAATCAGCGTGCTGTTGGGCATCAGGCTGGCGCGCTGTTTGGAATCCAAAGCCACATCACCGTGCATTTCCCCGTCGACTTCCAGCCACGGCGCTTGTGCACGCAGCAACGCCAAGGTGTCACGCATTTTGATGGCGCTGGGTTTGTCGCTGCTGCCGAAGTTGGAATGGCTGAGCAACGCCGCTTTGGGCTTGATGCCGAAGCGCATCATTTCTTCTGCCGCCATCACGGTGATTTCTGTCAATTCTTCGGGTGTCGGATCGTAATTGACGT
>CAZHDP010000002.1:0-30859 GCA_964531605.1 uncultured Burkholderiaceae bacterium
GCTGTTTTCTTTGTCTGTTGCTGCCGGCCCAGCACCCTGGTACCAGTGGCAAAGCAAACTGAATGGCAAATTGGTATGCGCGCAGACCTCTCCTGGTGAAGGCTGGGTACAGCTCAGCGGGCCCTACAAAGACCCGCGTTGCCAATGAAGGCGTGGACTAAACAGGCTCCGGTATCACCGAATCAAAGTCCAAGCCTGCCACTTCAAACCCCCTGCGGTGATCCGCCAAATGCTTGCGTGTCCAGGTGACGGCAGATTCCGCATCGTGCCGCTGCAAGGATTCGAGCACACGGCGGTGGGCTTCCAACAAACGGGGGCCAGACTGGGGAAGGGCGGGGGCGATGGTGGCGTAGCCCGAGAGCATCAGCAGGCTCACAGGGGCACGGGCCAGCAGCAGGGCTTGGTTGTGGGTGGCCTCGGCAATCAGTGATTGGAATTCAATCGTCGCAGCGATGGGGGACTCGCCCTGTTCCACCAGTTTGGCCGTGTGCTGCAGGTTGATGTCCAATTGGGCCAACTCATCATCGTTGATGCGTTCGGCGGCCAGTTGCGCACACAGCGGCTCCAGCGTGTTGGCCACTTCCCACACGTCACGGTAGGTCACCTGGTGCATGCGCAAGGCGCGCTCGGCGGCACCCGCCAAATTGCTGTGGCTTGGCACCGTGACCACCAGTCGCTTGCCCACGCGCCGCAACAGGCCTTCTTGTTCAAGCAAGCGCAAGGCTTCTCGGATGGTGGACCGGTGCACACCGAACCGACTGGCGAGTTCAGCTTCGATGGGAAACGGCTCCCCCTCTTGCACCTCGCCACGCACGATGCGTTGCCGCAAGTCGTCCGAGACGATGCGGTAGGCAGGGGTCATCTGGATTTTTTCAATGTCCATAGGCCACAGAGTTTACGGCTCGACCTCTGCCACGCGCCTGCCCAAGCCCGGTCAGTCCGCCGTGAAGCCAGAGGCTTTGATCACGGGTTCCCACTTTTTGATGGAGTCGCTCTGGCGGTCGATCAACTCTTGCGTGGGCTTGCCCACAGGGATGAAGCCCATGGTGGTCAACTTGTCTTTCACATCGGGCATGGCCATCACTTTGGCGAGGGCTTGGTTCCAGGTGGCGATGGCCGCAGCAGGTGTGCCTGCAGGCGCGTACAGCGCATTGAAACCCATGCCTGTGACCTTGGGGTAACCCAGCTCCGCGAAAGTGGGCACCTCAGGCGCTTGGGTGATGCGTTTGTCAGAGGTGACCGCCAGGATTTTGATTTTGCCAGCGCGGTGGTTTTCCACCATGCTGCTGGCCACATCGATGCTGGAGCTGATCTGGCCACCCATCAAAGCCATGGCAATCGGTGCGCTGCCCTGGAATGGCACGTTCTGCATCGGCACCCCCATGGCATCGCCCAACACCATCCCAAAAAAGTGATGGGGTGCGCCCAGGGCGGGGATGCCGTAATTGGCCTTTTGCGGGTTGGCTTTCGCCCAACTCACGTACTCGGCCCAAGTGTTGACCTTGGGCTCGGTGCCTACCGCAAAGGCAAAGGCAAATTCGGCCACCGTCCCCACGGGCACGAGGTCCTTTTTGGGGTCATAGCTGAGCTTTTTGAACGTGAAAGGGTACAAAGAGGTCAGGGCGTCTGGGCCAAGCATCATCACGCTGCCATCGGCTGGCGAAGCCTTCAGCGCATCGACTGCGATCCGGCCGCCCGCACCGGTCTTGTTGTCTACCACCACAGGGCGGTTCAACTCGGTTTTGAACTTGTCGGCCAGCAACCGAGCGATGGCGTCGAACGAGCCACCCGCGGGGAAGCCCACGATGATTTTGGCCGGTGTGTCCTGCGCCAACGCTGGCAGGCTGGCGCCAATCGACAGGGCCGAGCCGATCAACGCAAGGGTGGTGGTGCGACGGGTGAAGGCGTTCATGTTTGTCTCCGAAAGGGTGGTTGGTGGGGGTGGTGAGAAGGGGTCGTTGCAACGATTCAACTGGCTGTGCTGACGGGATCACGCGCCAATTGGCGAGCGTCTTGCTGCTCTTGCAAGGTGCGCCACATCACTTTGCCCGAGGCATTGCGCGGGAGTGCCGTGACGAACTCAACGTCGCGAGGGTATTTGTAGGCGGCCATGTGGTCGCGTGACCACGCGATGATGTCGTCCGCGCTGACCTGGTTTTCAAAACCCTGGCGCAGCACGATCACGGCTTTGACGCTCTCTCCCCGGTAGGCCTCGCGGGTGGCGATCACGCACACTTCTTGGATGGCGGGGTGGTGGTGCAGCAAGGCCTCCACTTCGGCAGGCCACACCTTGAAACCGCTGGCGTTGATCATCCGCTTGAGGCGGTCTGCCATGTAAAAGTAGCCTTGTTCATCGGTGCGGCCCAGGTCCCCTGTGCGGAAGTAGCGCTGACCCTCCACGGTGGTGAAGGCCTGTTCCGTCGCTTCGGGCTGGTTCCAGTAACCTTTGAACACTTGCGGTCCACGCACCACGATCTCACCCACCTCGCCTGTGGGCAAAGGTTGCAGCGTGTTGGGGTCGATGATGTGAACCTGCGTGCCACAAATCGGGATGCCCAGACACTGTCGCTTGGCCGCGTGGCGGGGGTTGGTGTGCGTGGGTGCGGCGGTCTCGGTCAGGCCGTAGCCTTCTACGTACACCAGGCCCAGGCGGCGGTACATCTCGGCGGCCACGGCTTCTGGCATGGCCGCACCGCCACCGCCGATGTAGCGCAGGCTGCTGAGGTCAAACGCTGCCAGTGAAGGGTCACCCAGCAGGTCCATCACCATCGTGGGGATGTTGGCCCAATGTGTCACCCGGTGTGTGGCAATGGCCAAGGCTGCCTGTCGGCGATCCCAGCGGGGCAACACGACCAGGTTGGCTTGACAACGGATGGTGGTCAGCAAGCCAATCACCAGACCGGTGATGTGGAACATGGGCACCACCACCAAGCTGGCGTCTCCGGCCCGCACGTCCAACCAGGGGCCAGAGGCCAGCACGTTGTGCAACAGGGTGGCGTGGGTGTGCATGCAACCCTTGGGCAAGCCGGTGGTGCCGCTGGTGTAGGGCAACAAAGCCAAATCGTCACCGCTGACGGGCACCACCGCAGGCGCACAGCGTTGCGCCATCACCTCGGCCCAGGCATGGACCTGCACGCCCAGCGCTGTCGGGTAGGCATGGCGCACAGGCAACCAGTTTTGCCAGACGGCAGGCCATTCACCGAGGTGTGCCGCGTGGTCCCTCGGCAGCGCCTCTGCCAAATCAAACACAAGCAAATGGTGCAGTGTCTGTTGGGCCTCTGGCATCTCGCTGGCGCGTGCCAACTCGGGGGCAATGTCCGACGAAGCAATGGCCACATGGGCTTGCGCGTCTGCCAGGTAATGCACCAGCTCGTCCGCCTTGTTCATTGGATTCACCGGCACCACGACGCCACCAACCCGCCACACCGCGTGCACCCCAATGATGAATTGCGGGCAGTTCTGCATGAAGAGGACAACCCGGTCACCTTTGCGCACACCCCTCTGCTGCAGGCCCCCTGCGAGGTGCAGCGCGGCGTCGCGCAATTCAGCCCATGTGCTGGTGCGGCCTAAAAAGTGGAGCGCGGTGCCATCGGGTGTGGCCATGGCCCGGGCGTTGAAGCCCTCCCACAATGATTCGTCAGGCACGCTCACGGCATGCGGCACGCCTTCGGGCCAGTGGTCGAAATGGGCGAGGTGAGCAGGTGTCATGGGTTCAGCATCCACGGGTGACCGGCATGGCCACGGTTTTCTTGCGCAAACCCAAGCGGGCCAGTTCCAGTTTGGCCAGCGACTGGCGGTGGACTTCGTCCGGTCCGTCTGCCAGCCTGAGGGTACGTTGGTCGGCATATGAAAACGCCAGCGGTGTGTCGTTTGACACGCCAGCGCCGCCATGTGCCTGGATGGCCCAGTCAATCACCTTGCAGGCCATGGTGGGTGCAACGATCTTGATCATCGCAATCTCGCCCTGTGCGGCTTTGTTGCCCACCTTGTCCATCATCCACGCGGCCTTCAGCGTCAGCAGGCGTGCCTGCTCGATCATGCAGCGCGCCTCGGCAATACGCTCATGCCACACGCCCTGTTCGCTGATGGCTTTGCCAAACGCGGTGCGCTCGCTGATGCGTTTGCACATCAGCTCAAACGCATGTTCTGCTGCGCCAATCGAGCGCATGCAGTGGTGAATGCGCCCGGGGCCTAAGCGGCCTTGCGCAATCTCAAAGCCGCGGCCCTCGCCGAGCAAAATGTTCTCGGCAGGCACGCGCACGTTCTCCAACAGCACCTCCATGTGGCCGTGGGGTGCGTGGTCAAAGCCAAACACGGGCACAGGCCGCACCACGGTCACGCCAGGGGTATCGGCCGGTACCACGATCATCGACTGCTGCGCATGCCGTGCGGCATCTGGGTTGGTCTTGCCCATCACGATGTACACCTTGCAATGCTGGCTGCCCGCCCCGGTGGACCACCATTTGCGACCATTGATGACATAGTGGTCACCGTCGCGCTTGATCTCACATTGGATGTTGGTGGCGTCCGACGAAGCCACCGCAGGCTCTGTCATCAAGAAGGCCGAGCGGATCTCGCCACGCAGCAGCGGTTCCAGCCAGCGGTCCTTCAGCGCCTCGCTGGCGTAGCGGTCCAGCGTTTCCATGTTGCCGGTGTCGGGGGCCGAGCAATTGAACACCTCGCTGGCCCAGTGCACCCGACCCATCACCTCGCAAAGAGGTGCGTATTCAAAATTGGACAAGCCCTGCGGTGCACGCGGTGAATGTGGCAAAAACAGGTTCCACAGGCCCGCCTCGCGCGCCAGCACCTTGAGCCGAGCCACGCTGGGGCAGGTGGTCCAGCCCGCGTCGGAATCCCAGCGCTGCGCGGCAGCTTCAGCCCACACTTGTGTGTCGTTGGGGTGAATGTGCTCATCCATGAAAGCCTGCAACTGGGTGCGCAGGCTGCGGGCGCGGTCAGATTCTTCAAAGAAACTCATGGTCGGCTTTCCGGGGTGTAAACGTTTTGTCAGATCGGTGTTAGATCAGTGTCAGATCAATACTTTGGTGCTTGACCCTGCGCAATGGCCCAGCCCCATTGGGCAACAGGTTCGGCCATGGCCGAGGTTTCTCGTGCGCTGGCACTCGACGCTGTGCCGTCGCGTACCCGCGCCCCAATGCCGTGCAGGATGGCGCTGAGGCGAAACAGGTTGAAGGCCAGGTAAAACGGCCAGTCGCGCAGCACGGTTGCACTGTCCAGCCCGGCCTGCACGCAATAGTCGCGCACAAAATCGGTCTCTGTGGGGATGCCCAGGCCGACCACATCCTGGTCGGCAAAGCCCCGCAACACACCTTTGGGCATGTGCCAGGCCAGGCAGTTGTAGGCCAGGTCGCTCAAAGGATGGCCCAGGGTCGACAGCTCCCAATCCAGCACGGCTATCACGCGGGGCTCGGAGGAGTGAAAAACCATGTTTTCCAACCGAAAGTCCCCGTGGGTGATGCAGGTGTGCGCGCGGTCGTCGGCCCCGGCGGGGATGTTTGCGGGCAGCCACGCCGCCAGCTTCGCCATGGCGGCAATTTGGAACTGCGTGCTGCTGTCAGGGCCCGCCATGCTGTTGGTGTACTGCTGCGTCCAGCGGCGGATCAGGCGACCAAAGTAGCCCTCGTGTCGCCCAAAATCTTGCAGGCCTGCGGCGTGCCAATCCACGCGGTGCAGCGCGGCCAGCACACGGTTGGCCTCGAAAAAATGGGCAGCACGCTCAGCCTTGGGCACGTCGGGCAAGGTGGCATCGCGCAGGATGCGCCCCTCGACAAAGTCCATCACATAAAACGCCACGCCAATGACCGATTCGTCCTCGCACAGCACGCGCATGCGGGGCACGGGCACATCACTGTTGTGCAAGGCTTGCATCACTGCAAATTCGCGCTCAATCGCGTGGGCCGAAGGCATCAGCGCAGCTTTGGGCGCAGGCTTGGCACGCAGCACCCAGGCCTGGTCCGTGCCACGCAAGATCCATGAGGGGTTGCTTTGTCCGCCGTCGATGCGCTGCACGCCAACGTTCGCGTCAAACCCGGGCAATCGCGGCTGCAGCCAGGGCACAAGGGCTGCCAGGTTCAGGCCTGCAACGGAGGAGGGAGCTTCGGCGGTGGTTTCCATGATTGAGTTTAATTGTCGGACAATACGACAATTCAAAAATCAGGAGAAACCCGCAGGTCTGAGCTTTGTGGTGTATCAGGGTAGATGGCTGCAGTCAGGGATCAGGCGAAAACTTTGAGGTGCCAGGAGATTCTCAATGCAAAATTCAGATTTGTAGTAACATTATTGTCATGGCAATGCGGTTCGAGTGGGACGAAACGAAGGCCAAAAGCAACCTGCGCAAGCACGGTGTGGCCTTTGAAGATGCCATGCTCGCCTTTGCAGATCCGTACGCCGTATCCCAACAAGACCGCATAGAAGGTGCTGAGCAGCGGTGGCAAACGCTTGGCATGGTGAACGGCCACTTGATGCTTTTGGTGGCTCACACCGTGCGCGACGATGAGGATGGGGTAGAAGTCATCCGCATCATTTCGGCGCGAGCCGCAGATCGAAAGGAGCGCAGACGCTATGAGCAAAATCATTAAACGCGACATGAACCCGGCGAACCCACCGGCGCTGAGCGCAGAGCAGCAGGCGCGCCTGAGCTTGCTGGCCAAGCGGCCGGACCGGGAAATTGACTACAGCGACATCCCCCCGTTGACCGACGAGTTTTGGAAAAACGCGGCACGTAACCCTTTTTACAAACCTACCAAGCAAAGCACGACCGTGCGAGTGGATTCCGATGTGTTGCTGTGGCTCAAAGGACAAGGCAAGGGCTATCAAACCAAAATCAATGCCATCCTCAGGGATGCAATGCTGCGGTCCTTGGAAAACAAAGCTCAATGAAGTGACGCCTTCGCACGGATGCAGTTCGGCAAGGTTCCCTGGTTCCGTCAGGCGACGATAGAACAACTGTCAGCGGTGGAATGGCCGACGCCAGACCACCTTTACTGGCCGCACCTGGATGTGGATTTGTCGGTGAAGTCGATCCGATCACCTGAAGATTTTCCGCTCGTTGCCAAGCGCTGAGGGTTTCGGTAAGGTCGATCAGTTCCCATCCATCTTGATCGTCTTCAACAACGCCGCCCAAGCCTTGGTTTCTTTCTGAATGAATTGTCCAAATTCTTCAGGTGTGCCCGTCACGGGGTCCACGCCTTGGGCGATGAGTTTGCTGCGCATCTGCGGGTCTTGCAGCACCGCGTTCAGTTCCTTGTTCAGGCGTTGCACAACGTCGGCGGGCAGGCCTGCGGGGCCGATCAGGCCGTACCAAGTGGACATGTCGTAGCCGGGCACACCGGCTTCGGCGATGGTCGGCACTTGAGGGGCTGCGGCTGATCGTTTGGCGGTGGTCACGCCCAGGGCCTTGAGTTTGCCGCTCTGCACCAAAGGCCAGGCGCTGGGCAGGTTGGGGAAGGCCATGGCCACATTGCCCGAGATCAGGTCAGGGATCAGACTGCCCGTGCCCCGGTAGGGGATGTGCACGATGTGCAGACCGGCCAGTTGCTTGAACAACTCTGCCGACAAGTGCACCGAGGCGCCTGTGCCTGATGATGCGAAATCGAGCTTACCGGGATTGGCCTTGGCGTAGGTGACCAGCTCTTTTACCGAGTTGAACGGTGAGTTGGCAGGCACCACCAGCATGTTGGGGGCGTTGAGCACTTGGCCGACCGGCGTGAAGTCTTTCACCGGGTCGTACTTCGCCTCTTTGTAGATCGACGGGTTCACCGCGTGACCAATCGACGTGAAGAACAGCGTGTAGCCATCGGGTGCGGCGCGTTGCACAAACTCCGTGGCCAGGTTGCCATTGGCGCCCGCCTTGTTTTCCACCACGATGCTTTGGCCCAGCCTCGCGCCCATGTTTTGGGCCAGCAGGCGACCCACCCCATCGGCAGTGCCGCCGGGCGTGAAGCCCACGATGAGCTTGATGGGCTTGTCCGGGTAGGCGGCCCATGCTGTGTGGATGCCCGCTTGAGCGAACGACAGTACGGCCACGGACAGCAGCGATTTGACAACAAGGCGTTTGCGCATGGGTGGCTCCGCTTCAACGGTGTGCCAGCAAGGGCACTTGGGACAGGGTTTGCAGCTCGTCATGCGACAAGCCGTCTGCGCGGTCAATCACCAGCAGGCCGTGGGGGGTGACTTCCAGTGTGGCCAGGTCGGTGTAGATGCGGTTGACCACACCCACGCCCGTCAGCGGGTAAGTGCATTGGGGCACCAGCTTGCTTTTGCCGGATTTGGTCAAGTGTTCCATCATCACAAAGACCTGCTTGGCGCCGTAGGCCAGGTCCATCGCACCGCCCACGGCGGGGATGGCATCACGGTCCAGCGTGCGCCAGTTGGCCAGGTCGCCTGTGACAGACACTTGGAACGCACCGAGCACACAGATGTCGATGTGCCCGCCCCGGATCATCGCGAACGAGTCCCCGTGGTGAAACACAGAGCCACCCTTGAGCAGCGTGATGTTTTGCTTGCCAGCGTTCACCAGTTCGGGGTCGATGTCGTCCCCGGTGGCGATGGGGCCCATGCCGAGCACACCGTTTTCGCTTTGCAAAATGATTTCTTTGTCGGCCGGCAAGCAGTTCGAGATGGTCATCGGCTGCCCGATGCCCAGGTTCACGTACGCCCCATCAGGGATGTCTTGCACCACCCGTTCAGCGATCTGGGCGGTGGTGCGGGGTTTGACGTGGGCGGGCAAAGTCATGAGGCAGCTTTCTGCGCCAGGACCACGCGTTGAACGTAGATGCCGGGCGTGATGATGGTTTCAGGGTCCATGTCACCGAGGGGCACCGTTTGGCGCACTTGCACGATGGCGCAGCGCGCAGCCGTCGCCATCAACGGGCCAAAGTTGCGGCCTGAACGGCGGTACTGCAGGTTGCCCCAGCGGTCGGCGGTGTCGGCTTTGATGAGGGCGTAGTCCGCGTGCAAGGGGTGTTCCAGCACGTGTTCGACGCCGTGGATCACCCGCGTTTCCTTGCCCTCGGCCAGCTCGGTGCCCACGGCGGTGGGGGTGTAAAAGCCGCCGATGCCTGCGCCCCCAGCGCGGATGCGCTCGGCCAAGGTGCCCTGGGGCACCAGCTCCAGTTCGAGCTTGCCCGCACGGTACAAATCGTCAAACGCGTTGGAGCCGGGCTGGCGTGGAAACGAGCACACCACTTTGCGCACTTGGCCGCCCAGCACCAGCCGGCTGATGCCCACGCCGCCACTGCCCGCGTTGTTGCTGATGATGGTGAGGTTTTTGGCCCCTTGGTCCACCAACGCGTCGATCAGGTCAGTGGGCAGGCCTGCGCCGCCAAAGCCCGAGATCATCACGCTGGCGCCATCGGGGATGTCAGCCACGGCCTCGGCCAGGCTGGGAACGATCTTGTTGATCATGGCCTCACGCCGCCGGCTTGAACAGCGGGATCGGGTACTCGCCGGTGGACGGGCGGAACAGCAGTTCCATCGCTTGCCCGATGGCCAGTTGGTCGGGATCGCAGTCCACGATGTTGGTGAGCATCGTGGGGCCCTCTTCCAGCGTCACATAGGCCAGCACAAACGGCGGGTCGGCACGGCGCATGGGGCTGAAGGTGTACAAGGTTCCCTTGCCGCTGCCCGTGCGCCACTCGGTGTTGCTGCTGAAGCACAACGGGCACACCGCGCGGGGGTACCAATGGGCTTTGCCGCAGTCTTTGCAAAACTTGACCAGAAAGCGGCCCTCTTTGGCCGCGTCCCAAAACGCCTGGGTGTCAGGGTTGGGGATGGGCGAGGGGTAGGTTTTCTCTTTCGTGCTCATCGTGTTATTCCCGTTCCATGATCAATGTGGTGCTGCCGTGGCGCGTGGCCAGCATGCCGCCCGTGCCTTGGGCCAAAGCCAGAGTGCAGTTGGGGACTTGCACGGCAGGGTGCGCTTCGCCGCGCAGCTGGCGCACGGCCTCAATGATTTTGGTGATGCCGCCGCGGTTGGCCGGGTGGTTGTTGCACAGGCCACCGCCATCGGTGTTGAAGGGCAGCTTGCCCACGCCTGAAATCAAATTGCCATCGGCCACGAACTTGCCGCCTTCGCCCGGCTTGCAAAAACCCAGGTCTTCGAGCTGCATCAGCACGGTGATGGTGAAGCTGTCGTAGATCGAGGCGTACTGGATGTCCGCCGGCGTCACGCCTGCTTCGGCAAAGGCCTGCGCACCCGACACACGCGCGCCGGAATAGGTCAGGTCAAAGTAGCCACCCCCCAGGTGTTTGACGGTTTCGCCCGCGCCTTTGATCTTCACCAAGGGTCGCTTGAGTTGCCGCGCAATCTCGGGCCGTGCCACGATCAGCGCGCCGCCGCCGTCAGATACCACGCAGCAGTCCAGGCGGTGCAAGGGGTCAGACACCATGGGCGAGTTCACCACGTCTTCCACGGTGACCACCTGACGCAGCATGGCGTTGGGGTTGTGCTGGGCGTGGTGCGAGGCGGCCACCTTGATCCAGGCCAGTTGCTCGCTGGTGGTGCCGTACTCATGCATGTGGCGCTTGGCGCACAAGGCGTAGCCGTTGGCGGTGGAGATGCCGTACGCGTATTCAAACGCGTAGTCGGGTTGGGCCGGGTCGCGCACGCGCGGTGTCGTGCCGGTGGCCATGCCTTCGCTGCGCGGGCGCCCTGCCAGCGTGATCAGCGCCACGTTGCATTTGCCCATGGCGATGGCCTGCGCCGCGTGGCTCACCAGGCTCAGGTAAGACGCGCCGCCCAGGTCGGTCGAGTCCAAATAGCGGGCCTTGATGTTGAGGTGCTCCACCATCGAGGTGGGTCCCATGCCGGGGGCATCGCCCGCGCAGAAATAGCCGTCGATGTCGTCGCGTGTGAGGCCCGCGTCGAGGATGGCGCCTTGGGCCACCTCGGCGTGCAGCTGCGCGACAGATTTGTCTTTGGCCAGGCGCGTGGGGTGCTCGAAAGCACCCACGATGTAGGCTTTTGAGTTGATGCTCATCAGGTCTCCAGGGTGGATAAGAGTCGTTGCCGACCCGTCAGCACGTGGCGCTCTGCCACGGTCTTGGCCTTGCTCGGGTTGCCCTTCACAATGGCCTCGTAAATTTGTCGGTGCTCGATGTTGGAGCGGCGCATGTTGCCCGGCGCATTGAAGTACTTGCGCCGGAACAGGTGCAGCTCTTTCACGTAGTCGTCGTACGCGGCGTGGGCGCGCTGGTTGTTCGACAGGCGCAGCACCAGGGCGTGGAACTGCAGGTTCAGCTCGTAATACAGGTTGCCGTCTTGCGCCTCGCAGGCCGCGTCCATGCCATCCAGCAGGTGTTCGAACTGTTGTTTGTGGCTGTCTCCCAGGTGTTCGGTGGCCCGCTCGGCCGCATAGCCGAACACCAGGGCGCGCAGTTCGTAAATCTCCAGCATCTCGCGTACCGAGATCTCGCGCACGAACACGCCCCGGTTTTGCACGGCCGTCACCAGGCCTTGCCCCGCCAGGATGCGGATGGCCTCACGGATGGGCCCACGGCTGGTGCCCGAGCGCTCTGCCAAGGCCAACTCGTTGATGCGTTCACCAGGGGCAATCTCGCCCGCATAGACCCTGCGTTTGAGGTCCTCAGCGATGGTCAGCGCCAAGCCCTTCCCTGGTTTGGCATCAGGTTTGGCGACAGGCTTTGCCCTGGGCTTGCTGTCAGGTTTGACGGCTGATGTGGCAGCAACGGCGGTGGTGGTAACCATGGTTGAATTGTAGTCAATGTGACATAAAGTGTTGACACTTTGGTGACGATGGCAGACACTCCGCGCACTTTATTTCGGATCCTCATCATGCCTCACTTGCCCGCGTCCGCTGCGTTGTCCCGCTTTCGCGTGATTGATTTGACCCAAGTGCGCTCGGGTCCCACCGCCTGTCGGCAGTTGGCCGACTGGGGGGCCGATGTGATCCAGGTGCAAATGCCCGAGCACATGCGCGGCGATGACACCTTGGGCGGCCAAGACGGCTCGGACTACCAGTACACCCACCGCAACAAGCGGTCCATCACCGTCAACCTGAAAGAGCCCGAGGGCATCCGTGTGTTGAAAGCGTTGATCGCCAAGGCCGACGTGGTGGTCGAGAACTTCCGTCCTGACGTGAAATTCCGCCTGGGCATCGATTACGAGACCCTGGCCAAAGACAACCCGGGTTTGGTCTACGCCAGCATTTCGGGCTTTGGCCAAACAGGCCCTTTGGCGCAGCGGCCCGGCTTCGACCAGATTGCGCAAGGCATGGGCGGCCTGATGTCGGTGACCGGCTTGCCCGAGCAAGGCCCCATCCGCGTGGGCATCCCGATTGCCGATTTGTGTGCGGGCATCTTCGCCGCGCAAGGCATTTTGGTGGCCCTGTTGGAGCGTGAACAGTCAGGCAAAGGCCAGTGGTTGCACACGTCGTTGTTGGAGTCCATGGTCTACATGATGGACTTCCAAACCTCGCGCTGGTTGATCGATGGCGAGGTGGCCGTGCAGGCGGGCAACTACCACCCCACCAGCATCCCTACCGGCGTTTACAAGGCGCGCGATGGGTACATGAACATCGCGGTGTTCGGCTCCAAGATCTGGGAGCGTTTTTGCGACATCCTGGGTGCACCCGAGTGGGTCACCGATGACCGCTACAAAGACAAGCCCGCGCGCTCGGTGAACCGTGACTCGCTGAACGCAGAGATCAACCGTCGCTTGGCCGCGCAAGACCGCAGTTACTGGATCGAACGCCTCAACGCCGGTGGCGTGGCGTGCGGGCACATCAACAACCTGCAAGAGGTGTTTGAGGAGCCCCAGATCCAACACTTGGGGATGGTGCATGACGTGGTGTCTGAGCACCAAGGCGCACAGCGCCTCGTGGGCCAGCCCATGCAGTTGGAGCGCACGCCCAGCACCATTGCGCGCGCAGCCCCTCGACGTGGTGAGCACACTGAAGAAATCTTGGCCGAACTGGGGCTCCAGCCCGAACAGCTCGCCGAACTGAAGTCCAAAGGAGTTTTTTGATGACCAGCCAAACCACAGGCCCAACCTACACCACGGCCACCGAGCGCGTCCAGGTCTGGACCGAGACCACCACGCTGTTCGTGCGCTTCAACAACCCGGCGCGCCACAACGCCTTGTCGGTGGACATGTGGGAGGCCGTGCCCCCCTTGCTCGCCCAAGCGGAAGCGGACGACAACATCCGCCTGGTGGTGTTCATGGGGGCGGGTGAAAAAGCCTTTGTGTCCGGCGCCGACATCTCGCAGTTTGAAGACCAGCGCGCCGCCAAGGCAGCGGTCGACCGCTACGAGGCGATGGCCGAGGCGGCACTCACCGGTATTGCCGAATTCAGCAAACCCACTTTGTCTTGCATCCGCGGCTATTGCATCGGCGGCGGTGTGAACGTGGCCATCGCGTGCGACATGCGCATCGCGTCCAGTGACGCGGTGTTCTCAGTGCCTGCGGCCCGCCTGGGCCTCGGCTACCGTTACTCGGCGATGAAAAACCTGGTGGACCTGATTGGTCCGGGCGCGGCCAAAGACCTGTTTTTCACCGCCCGTCGCATCGACGCCGCCGAGGCCAAAGACCTGGGTTTGATCAACCGCGTGTGTGCGCCTGAGCAATTGCCTGCGCTGCTGGCCGAATACACCTCGGCCCTGGAGGCCAATGCGCCGCTCACCATCCGCGCGGCCAAGGCCATCACCGCGCAAATTCTGAAGCCCTCGCCAGACCTGGATACCGACCTGTGCACCCGCCTGATTCGCGGTTGCTTTGAGAGCGAAGACTACACCGAAGGCCGCAAAGCCTTCATGGAAAAGCGCAAGCCACAGTTCAAAGGCAAATGAGCCACACAACAGACAAGACAAGGACCACCGTCATGAAGTCGTATTGGATGCACATGGAAGATCAGGGCCATGGCCCACAAGGTGTTTTGGAACTGCGCGACATCGCCGTGCCTGAGCCTGGCCCGCAGCAGGTGCTGGTGCGCACCCGTGCGTCGGCACTGAACCGTGGCGAGCTGATCGCGGGTCACGGCCTGCATGGCAAGGGCAATGGCGCCAAGCCTGTGGGCATGGAAGCGGCTGGCGAGGTCGTCCAATGCGGTGCCGAGGTCACAGGCATCCAGGTGGGGGACGCTGTCATGGGTCGCTGCCCTGGTGCGTTCGCTGATTTCGCACTGATGGAGGCGCGTGAAGTCATGCCCAAACCCGCCAGTTTGAGTTGGGAAGAAGCCGCCAGCGTGCCACTCACCTTTTTGGTGGTGTACGACATGTTGGTCACGCAGGGGCGATTGAAGGCGGGCGAGTGGATGCTCGTGAACGGTGTGTCTTCAGGCGTGGGTGTGGCGTCTCTGCTGTTGGCCAAAGCCTTGGGCGCCAAGGTGATCGGCACATCAGGCTCGGCGGACAAACTGGCCCGCATCACGCCCTTGGGCCTGGACGTGGCGGTGAACACCCGCGCGCCAGATTTTCACGATGCGGTCATGCAAGCCACCGGTGGCAAAGGCGTGAACTTGGTCGTCAACACGGTGGGCGGATCGGTGTTTGCCGAGTCCATCCGCAGCATGGCTTTTGAAGGCCGATTGGCCACGGTGGGCTACGTGGACGGTGTGCTCCAGGGCGACCTTGACATCGAGGCCCTGCATGCCAAGCGCCTCACCTTGTTTGGCGTGTCCAACAAGCTTCGCACGCCCGCGCAACGCGCGTCTGGCATGCCGGGCTTCAAGGCCGATGTGCTGCCTTTGTTTGCCGACGGGCGCATCAAGCCGGTGGTTGACAAGGTGTTTGAGTTCGACCAACTCGCGCAGGCCAAAGCCATGATGGAAACCAACCAACACCTGGGCAAGATCGTGCTGCGCTCAGCAGCCTGACGCTGACCTGCTTCCCCCCAAACCCTCGTACCCTTTCGGAGACCACACCACACCATGCGTGCTGCTACCAAAACGTTGATTGCCATGGCCTGGCTGGGGCTGGGCTGGATGGGCAGCGTTCAAGCGCAAACCCAGGCCACCGCCTATCCCAACAAACCCATCAAGCTGCTGGTGGGCTTTGCGCCGGGTGGCGCGGCCGACTATGTTGCCCGTACCGTCGCTGATTCGCTGGGCCGCGCATTGGGGCAAACCATCGTCATTGAGAACCGTGCAGGGGCAGGCTCCAGCATTGCGGCAGAGGCTGCAGCCAAGGCCGCACCGGACGGCTACACGCTGTTGATCGCCAGTCCCAGCAGCATCTCGGTCAACCCGGCGCTCAACCCCAAACTGGGCTACTCGGCCAAAGACCTGATGCCCATCACCAAGGTGACCAGCTCGCCCCTGGTGCTGGCGGCGAGCAACGCGAGTGGCATCACATCGGTGAGCGATCTGATCGCCAAAGCCAAAAAGGCCCCCGGCAGCTTGAATTACGCCACGTCGGGCAACGGCTCCGCTCCGCACTTGGGCGCGGCGTTGTTCAGCCGTGTGGCGGGTGTGCAGATGGTGCACATCCCGTTCAAAGGCGGCAGCCCCGCCATCCAATCGGTGATCGCGGGCGACACCCAACTGACGTTTGGCACGCCGCCCTCGGTGCTGCCCATGGTGCAAGCCGGTCGTTTGAAAGGCCTGGGCGTCAGCACCAAGGAACGTACCAGCCTGTTCCCTGATTTGCCGGGCATGGCGGAAGCAGGCTTGCCCGACTACGCCATCGAGTTTTGGTACGGCTTCTTTGTGCCTGCCAACACGCCTCAACCCATCGTCAAAAAGCTGTTTGACGCCACCCTGTCCGCCATGCAGCAACCCAGCGTGAAAGCTGCTTTGGCGCGTGAAGGCACCGAGGTGGCAGTGTCTGCCTCGCCCGAAGCGTTCGCCAGCTTTTTGAACGAAGACGCCAAGTTTTGGGTCAAGCTGGTCAAAGACGCTGGCGTGAAGGCGGACTGACCACCCCCGACGCCCGCGACTCAGTGCTTTGACAGCACCTCGATCACGGTCTCGATGGCGGGCGATGTTTCGTCCGCATGGTGCAAGGCCCCCAAAGGCGGCAAGGGTATGGGGTGACGCAGTTTGACGTGGGCCAGGTCCCCGCTGGCCAAGCCCTGCACGGCGATGGACCGTGGCAGCGCGGCGAGGGTTTTGGCATCGTCGATGATGGGCTGCAACAAGGTCGAGGCGATGCTTTGCATCTCTGCGCGGCGTGGCGTGAACCCTGCGGCTTGGCACACCTGTTCAAACACCTGCCCGGTGGCCAGTGTGCCCACGGGCAATGACCAGGGGTGAGGCGCCAAGTCTGCCAGGTCCACCACCTTGCGCCGAGCTGCCGCGTGCTGGGGCGAGGCCACCACCACCAATTCATCTGCCAGCAGCGGGGTGAATACCAAGCGCTGGTCGGTGAGGGACTCGGGTTGCCTGAGCAGTACCAACTGAACCGCGCCGCTGTGCAGCAAAGCCAGCATGTCAGAGGGCATGCCCTCGTGAAACGACACGCTCCAGCCCGTCAATTGCTGCCGCAGGCGGGGCATGTTCGGTCGGACCAAGCCCGACAGCGCAGCGGGAATGGCGCCGATGTTCAAGGGGCGTCGGTGTCCGAGTGCAGACGCCGCCAAGGCTTCGGCCGCGTAACCCAGGCTGCTCAGCATGTGGCGTGACTGCTGGGCCATGAGCTGACCGGCTGGCGTGGCCCGCAGCCCGCGTGCATGGCGCTCGAACAAAGGCATGTCCATCAGGTCTTCCAGCTCGCGCAGGATTTGGCTTGCTGCCGGTTGCGTCACACCCACTTCACGGGCTGCTTCACTCAAGGTGGTGTTGAGTTCCAGGGCAGCCAGCAAGCGCAAGTGGCGCAAGCGCAGTTTGGCCACCAGCCGCTCGTTCAGTACTTTGGCTTGGTGGGTGACATCAAATGATTTAGCCATAAGCCCAGCTTATCACGTGATGATTATTCAATTAGGTTGTGATGGCTTCGCTGCATAGACTGGGGCACTGCATCAACCCCTCTGGAGGCCCTGTTGAACACCGTTCCTGCTGCCGTCTTGGTTTACGAAGCCATCGTCGATGTCGACTCACCCGTGGCGATGGGTCGCGGCCCTTTGGGTGAGCGTCGTCTCATCAACATCACGGGGGGCGAGTTTGAAGGCCCACGCCTGCGCGGTCGGGTGTTGCCCGGCGGCGCAGACCGCCAGCTGGTGCGGCCCGACGGCGTTCGCTTGCTGGACGCGCTGTACGAAATGCAAACCGATGACGGCACGGTGCTCACCGTGCACAACCGCGTCAAGGTGGTGGAGCGTCCTGGGCAAGCGCGCGAGGCGTTTTCCCATGTCGACATCACCGCACCCGAGGGTGCCCATGCCTGGTTGAACGATGCGGTGCTGGTGGGCAAGGCCTACCCGCTGTTGGCAGACCGTCAAGCGGTGCGCATCTGTGTTTTTCAGCTGCGCTGATCTCGTTGCGTTGAACCCGTTGCCTTGATGCCTTTTTTCTGTTGCTCTTTTTTTTGGAGACCCCAGCCATGAACCGCCGATCCCTGTTGTGTACCCTGCCTTTATGGGCAGCGTTGTCTGCCGTTGCGCAGGTACCCACGCCTACGCCTTCCGAGACCATCACGTTCTACGTGCCGTTTCCCGCAGGCGGGTCATCGGACGTGTTCGCGCGCACCTTGGCCCCTGGCTTGGCCAAACAATTGCAGCGCACCGTGGTGGTTGAAAACCTGGCCGGTGCCAGTGGCAGCATTGCCGCCAACAAGGTGTTGTCCCGTGGCACGGCGGGGGACGCCTTGTTTTTGGGCTCGCCCACCGAAACCATCCTGGCCCCCGCGACCCTCAAGGCCGTGAAATACAAGCCCAGCGATTTGCGTTTGGTCTACCTGATCAGCAAACCTTCTTTGGGCATTTACGTCCGGGGCGACTTGCCGGTGAACAGCATTGACGAGTTGGTGGCCTACGCCAAAACCCACAAGGACAAGCCTTTGAGCTATGGCAGTGTGGGGGTCGGTTCGGTGTACCACCTGGCGGGGGATGCGTACATGCAGGCCGTGGGCTTGCCCATGACCCACATCCCCTACCGGGGTGGTGCGCCCTTGCTGCAAGACCTGATGGGTGGCCAGTTGGACATGGCGCTGTTCCCGGTGGACGGTCACCTGGCCAAGATGGCCTCGGGCGGCAAAATGCGTGTGATCGGCATGACGGGCACAACGCGTTCGCCCTTGTTTCCGAATGCGGGCACGTTCGCTGAGAGCGCGTCACTTCCCAAGTTCTCTACCGTTGATGTCTGGGGTGGCGTGTTTGTGCCCAAGGCCACGCCTGAGGCCGTCGTGCAAACCGTGCACCGCGCAGCCTTGGCTGCAATGGCCGAGCCTGACACCCGCAAAGCCATGGAGCTCGCTGCGGGTGTCCCGCTGATGCCACCGATGACCTTGGAGCAGCTCGCCAACTTTTACACTGGCGAGACCCAACGCTTCTCTGAAGCCACCAAACGCGCCAACCTGGAGCCCAACTGATGAACGCCCCCCTGCTTCCCCCTGCGCTCGATGAGATCCGTGCCCACGAGGCCGAGATGGTTGCCATCCGGCAACAAATCCATGCCAACCCAGAGTTGGCGTACGAAGAGCATGCCACCAGCGACCTCGTTGCTGAGCGCCTGCAACGCTGGGGTTGGGAAGTCCACCGTGGTTTGGGCGGGACGGGTGTGGTGGGCACGCTGCGTGCGGGCACCAGCACGCGCCGCATCGGGCTGCGGGCCGACATGGATGCCTTGCCCATTGCCGAAACCTCGGGCAAGCCTTGGGCCAGCAGGGTGTTCGGCAAGATGCATGCGTGCGGCCATGACGGTCACACCGCCATGCTGTTGTCAGCGTGTCGCCATTTGGCGGCCACCCGCCGCTTTGATGGCATCGTGCATGCCGTGTTTCAGCCCGCAGAAGAAGGTCAAGCCGGTGCACGCAAGATGCTGGAAGACGGATTTCTAGAGTTGTTCCCGTGTGACGCGATGTTTGGCATGCACAACATGCCAGGCCTTCCTGAAGGTCAGTTCATGGCTGTGCCGGGCTATGCGATGGCCAGCGGCGACACCTGCATCATCACGGTCAAAGGCACGGGCGGCCATGGTGCGATCCCCCAGACGGCGGTGGACCCGGTGGTGGCGGGGGCCGCCATCGTGATGGCGCTGCAGACCATCGTCTCGCGCAACGTGCCGCCTTTGCACACGGGCATCGTGACGGTCGGGGCCTTCCTGGCTGGCGATGCCCCCAACGTCATCCCAGGCACGGCCGAGCTGCGACTGACCGTGCGTGCCATGCAACCCACGGTGCGCGATTTGCTGGAGCGGCGCATCAGCGAGATTGCCCAGGCACAGGCCGCCACGTTTGGCGCGACGGTCGAGGTGAACTACATCCGCCGTTACCCCGTGCTCAACAACTCGCCTGAGCACACCGAGTTTTGCAAGCAGTTGGTGCGCGATTGGTTGGGTGAAGACGGGCTGGTGGCCAAGCCCGAAGCGATCACCGCCAGCGAAGACTTTGCTTTCTTCCTCGAAAAAGTGCCGGGCTGCTACATCAACATTGGCAACGGCACGGGCAGCGTGGGCGGGTGCATGGTGCACAACGCAGCTTACGACTTCAACGACCGCGTGCTCTCGACCGGGGCCTCTTACTGGGTCAAGTTGGCAGAGCGCTGGTTGGCTGCGACAGCCTGAGGTGGCCTGAGGTGGCCTGAGGTGGCCTTGGGGGGATAATTTTCCCCATGAGCACCTTGTTTTCCCCCTACCCCCTTGGCCCGCTGACGCTGGCCAACCGCATCGTCATCGCACCCATGTGCCAATACTCGTGCACCGATGGCGCCGCGGGCGCGTGGCATGTGCAGCACCTGGGTCAACTGGCCATGTCCGGGGCTGGTTTGCTGATTTTGGAGGCCACCGCCGTCAACGCCGAGGGCCGCATATCACCCGGCGACCTGGGCCTGTGGGACGACCGTACCGAGGCCGCTTTGGCGGGGGTGCTGACGCAGGTGCGCGAGTTCTCCAGCATGCCCATCGCGATGCAGATTTCTCACGCCGGACGCAAGGCTTCGAGCCGTGCGCCCTGGGAGGGCGGACAGCTGATACCGGCGGACCAAGGCGGTTGGTTCCCTGTGGCGCCGTCGGCCGTGCCCCACGCGCCCACCGAGCCCCCACCGCAAGCGTTGGACGCGGCAGGTTTGGCCCACATCCGCCAGTCGTTTGTGGACACGGCGGTGCGCGCGCACCGGCTGGGCATCGACGCCATCGAGTTGCACGCCGCCCACGGCTATTTGCTGCACCAGTTCTTGTCCCCTCTGTCCAACCAGCGCGACGATGCCTATGGCGGCAGCTTGGCCAACCGCATGCGCTTTGTGTTGGAAGTGTTCGATGCTGTGCAGGCGGCCTTGCCCCCAGGCTATCCCCTGGGCTTGCGCTTGTCTGCGACCGATTGGGTGGACGGCGGCTGGGATGTGGCGCAAAGCATCGCCTTGGGCCACGCCCTCAAAGCGCGGGGCTGCGCTTTCGTCCATGTGTCCAGCGGCGGCGTGTCGCCCCTGCAAAAGATCGTGCTGGGCTCCAATTACCAAGTGGGCTTTGCGCAGGCCATCCGCGAGGCCACGGGCTTGCCCACCATTGCCGTGGGTTTGATCACCGAGCCGCAGCAGGCACAAGACATCGTGGCCAGCGGCCAGGCGGACCTGGTGGCCCTGGCACGGGGCATCTTGTACAACCCGCGCTGGCCGTGGCACGCGGCCGCGGCATTGGGCGCGACGGTGCAAGCCCCCAAGCAGTATTGGCGCTCGCAACCACGCGAGGTGGCTGGCCTGTTCGGTGACATCCGCATCGGTCAACGCTGAGACAGACGGTTCATCCACTTCGCTCCACAATGGACGCCATGAAACAACGCCAAGACATCGCTTACTCCATGCTCGACCTGGTGGCCGTGCGTGAGGGCCGACCCGTGGCCGACGCCTTGAAGGTGGCCCTGCAAACCGCCCAACATGCCGAGCGTTTGGGCTTCACCCGCTACTGGCTGGCCGAGCACCACAACATGACCGGCATCGCCTGTTCGGCCACGGCCGTGCTCGTGGGCTATGTGGCGGGGGGCACCCAAACCATCCGCGTGGGCTCAGGCGGCGTCATGCTGCCCAACCATGCGCCTTTGGTGGTGGCCGAAGCGTTTGGCACCTTGGCCGAGCTGTACCCCGGCCGCATTGATTTGGGGCTGGGCCGTGCGCCGGGCACCGATGGGCCGACGATGCGCGCGCTGCGGCGTGACCGCGTGGAGACCGAGGCCGACTTTCCCCGTGACGTGGCCGAGCTGCAAGCCCTGTTGGGCCCGCCCCAACCAGGGCAACGCCTGATCGCCATGCCCGGGGCCAATACCCAGGTGCCGATCTGGCTGCTGGGCTCCAGCTTGTTCTCCGCCCGTTTGGCCGCGCAAAAGGGCCTGCCGTACGCCTTTGCCTCGCATTTCGCCCCTGGCATGTTGCTGGAGGCCTTGGCCATTTACCGCAACGAGTTCCAGCCTTCGGCGGTGCTCGACAAACCTTATGCCATCGTCGGCGTCCCCATCATCGCGGCACCCACCGACGACGAGGCCGAGGTCTTGGCGTCCAGCGTGTACCAGCGGGTGTTGGGCATCCTCACCGGGGATCGCCGGCGCTTGCAGCCTCCGGTGGCCGATTTTTGGGAACGCGTGCCACCGCAAGCCCGGGACGCCATCCAAGACTTTTTGGCCGTGGCGGTGATCGGCGGCCCGGACAAGGTGCGTGCTGGTTTGGACACCATCGCCCAAGCCACCCAAGCCGACGAATTCATGTTCGTCTGTGACGTGTTTGAACCGGCCTTGCGCCTGCGTTCGCTGGACTTGGCGGCGGCGGCAATGCGGGCCTGAACCAGCCGATGCTGCGTGGCCTCTAATTAACCGTTCGTAGAATAGACGGCCATGACCAAGCCAAAAGCCGTACCTGCGGGAGAGCGTTTGCGAGACGCCGAACGCTCACAGGCCATCATCCTCAGTGCGGCCCGTGACGAGTTTGCCGAATTCGGCTTGGGAGGCGCGCGCATGGACCGCATCGCCGAGCGCGCGGGCCTGAACAAGCGCCTGATCTACTACTACTTTGCGGACAAGGAGCAGTTGTTTCAGAGCGTGCTGGAGCAAACTTACCTGGACATCCGCGAAGAAGAGCGCAAGCTCAACCTGCTCGCGCTGTCACCGCCTGACGCCGTGCAATGCCTGGTCGAGTTCACCTGGAACTACTACCTGGAGCACCCTGAGTTTTTGACCCTGCTCAGCAGCGCCAACCTGCACAAGGCGCGCCATTTGCAGGAATCAGACCGGGTGCGTGAAATGAATTCACCCCTCATCCAAACCCTGGGCGAGGTGCTGGAGCGGGGCCGCAGAGAGGGGATTTTCCGTGGTGGGGTGGACCCCGTTCAACTCTATGTGTCGATTGCGGCCCTGTCGTACTTTTACCTGTCCAACAACCACACGCTGTCCGCGATCTTCGGTCGCAACCTGATGGCCCCCAAAGCGCGCAGCGAGCGGCTCTCGCACATGTGCGAGGTCATCCTAGGGTATGTACTGATCACCTGAGCTTGCTGGGGGCTTGGCACGCCCTGGGTGGCGCTTTTAGAATCTTTAATTCACCAATCAGTGAATAAATAGATTCCATCCTCAGGAGACCGCAGTGACCGCAACTCGACGTTCTTTCATCCGGGCCGCCAACGCGACCCTGCTTACCCTCGGTGCATGGGCCGGTGTTTCTGGCGCGGCCTGGGCGCAGACCTACCCCAACAAGCCTGTGCGCGTCATCGTGCCCTTCACGGCGGGCAGCACCACCGACATCATCGCGCGGGCCATCTCGGACAAGCTGTCGGCCAGCTTGGGGCAAACCGTCATCGTGGACAACCGCGCCGGTGCGGGTGGCACGGTGGGCGCGGCCGCCGTGGCTGCTGCGCCTGCCGATGGGTACACCGTGTTGATCCATTCATCGTCACACACGGTCAGCCCCTCGACGTTCAGCAAATTGCCCTTCGACACGCTCAAAGATTTCGCGGGTGTCACGCCGATTGCGCAGTTGCCCAACGTGTTGGTCACCTCGCCGAAAAACCCCGCGCACAGCCTGGGCGAACTCTTGGCCTACGCGCGCGCCAACCCTGGTCGCTTGAACTACGCGTCGGCGGGCAGTGGCAGCGCCACGCACCTGAACGCCGAGAAGTTCAAGATGCAAGGCAAGTTTTTTGCCGTGCACATCCCTTACCGGGGGTCGCCAGAGGCGGTCAATGATGTGATGGCAGGGCGGGTCGACTACTACTTCTCGCCAGTGGCGCCGGTGTTGGCCCAGATCAAAGAGGGGCAGTTGCGCGCGCTGGCGGTCGGTTCGGCCAAACGCTCGGGGGCGCTGCCGGACATCCCTACCACCGCTGAAGCCGGTGTGCCAGGCTCGGAATTCAATTTCTGGATCGGCATGATGGTGCCCGGCAAGACGCCGCGCGACATCGTCAACCGCTTGCAAGTGGAGGTGGAAAAGGCCCTGGCCTCGCCCGACGTGAAAGAGCGTTTCACTCGCCTTGGCGCAGAAGCTTGGTCGATGAAACCCGAGCAGTTTGACGCCTACCTCAAAGACGAAATCGACAGCAACGCCAAGCTGGTCAAAAACGCTGGGCTCCAACCCCAGTGATGGCGCACCCCCCACTTCGAAACCTCATCTGTTTGTTAAGGAAATCACATGGCAACCCAAAGACTCGGCCTCATCATGCACGGCGTCACTGGCCGCATGGGCATGAACCAGCACTTGATCCGCTCGATCTGTGCCATCCGTGCGCAAGGTGGCGTCACCTTGAGCAATGGCGACAAGGTCATGCCCGATCCCATTCTGATTGGCCGCAACGCTGACAAGATGGCCGCACTGGCCAAGGCGCACAACATCGCCCGCTGGGGCACCGATCTGGATGCCGCACTGGCCAACCCCGAAGACACGGTGTTTTTCGACGCAGGCACCACGCAGATGCGCCCCACCCTGCTCGCCAAGGCCATCCGTGCGGGCAAGCACGTGTACTGCGAAAAGCCCATTGCCACCAACCTCAACGAGGCGGTGGAGATCGCCCGCCTCGCGGAAGAAGCCAACGCCAAGACCGGCCTCAAGCACGGTGCGGTGCAAGACAAGCTCTTTCTGCCAGGCCTGCGCAAGCTCGACATGCTGCGCCGTGCGGGCTTTTTCGGCCGCATGCTCAGCGTGCGCCTGGAGTTCGGCTACTGGGTGTTTGAGGGCGACCTGCAACCCATCCAGCGTCCGAGCTGGAACTACCGCAAAGAAGACGGCGGCGGCATGATCCTGGACATGATGTGCCACTGGCGCTATGTGCTGGACAACCTGTTTGGCGAGGTGCAGTCCGTGTCGTGCCTGGGCACCACCCATATCCCCACCCGCTGGGATGAGGCTGGCCAACCCTATGCCGCCACGGCTGACGATGCCGCCTATGCCACTTGCGAACTCAAAGGCCACAACGGTGAGCCGGTGATCGCCCAGATCAACATGAGTTGGGTCACCCGTGTGCGGCGTGACGACCTGGTGACCTTCCATGTGGACGGCACGCACGGCTCGGCCGTGGCCGGGCTGTCCAGTTGCCGTGCCCAGTCGCGTGTGGCCACACCGCGCCCGGTGTGGAACCCGGACGAAAAGCAGACCATGAATTTCTTTGACCAGTGGCAAGAGATCCCTGATTCGCAGGTGTACGACAACGGCTTCAAGATCCAGTGGGAACACTTCATCCGCCACGTTGTCGAAGACGCGCCCTACCGCTGGACCTTGCCCGAAGGCGCCAAAGGTGTGCAACTGGTGGAAGCAGCGCTGGAAAGCTGGAAGGACCGCCGCTGGGTGGACGTGAAGCCGTTGACGGTGTGAGTCACTTTGTTTGCTATTGAATAAATAGCAAACTTGCAAGGTATTGCATGCCGAAAAGCATAGTTTGATCTGAACTTCAGGAATCCCCATGTCATTGACGCTCCGTTTGCCCACTGCGGATGGCCGCATCCAGCCCTACGTGATGCAAGGCCAGCCCTTGGCGAGACCACAGCCAGGCACCACCTTCAACCGCATCGCCTACTCGGCTGCCCACGTGGTCGCTGACCCGTTGGCGGCCATCGATCCGTGGTTGTCGTGTGCGGTGGACTGGGACGCCACCATCGCCTACCGCCAACACCTGTGGTCCTTGGGCTTGGGGGTGGCCGAGGCCATGGACACGGCCCAACGCGGCATGGGCCTCGACTGGCCCACCTCGCTGGAGTTGGTCCGCCGCTCCTTGGACGCGGCACGCGATGTGCCGGGCGCCACCGTGGCCTCAGGTTGCGGCACCGATCACCTCGTGTTGGACGAGGTGAAGTCGGTGGACGATGTGATCCGGGGTTACGAAACCCAGATGGAAGCCATCGAAAAACTCGGCGGCAAGCTGATCGTGATGGCCAGTCGCGCCCTGGCACGTGTGGCCAAAGGCCCCGGCGACTACGAGCGCGTGTACGACCGCATCCTCAGCCAAGCCCGACAACCGGTGGTGCTGCATTGGCTGGGCGACATGTTCGATCCGGCCCTGGCGGGCTATTGGGGCACTGCCGACGTGGACGCAGCGATGGACACGGCGCTGGGCATCATCCATGCCCATCCGAACAAAGTGGATGGCATCAAGATTTCCCTGCTCGACAAAGACAAAGAAATCGCCATGCGCCGCCGCTTGCCCACCACCGGTGGCCTTGATGGTCAAGGGGTGCGCATGTACACCGGCGATGACTTCAACTACGCTGAGCTGATTGCCGGTGACGGCGTCGGCAGTGCAAAGGTGCAAAGCCAAAGCGATGCCTTGCTGGGCATTTTCGACGCGATTGCGCCTGCAGCCAGTGCTGCACTCGGTGCGTTGGCCGCGGGCGATACCGAACGCTTCCATGCCATCCTGGGCCCCACGGTGCCGCTGTCTCGCCACATCTTTGCTGCCCCCACGCGCTTTTACAAAACCGGGGTGGTGTTCATGGCCTGGCTCAATGGCCACCAAAGCCACTTCACGATGGTGGGTGGGCAGCAAAGCACGCGCTCTTTGCCGCACTTGGCGGAGCTGTTCCGCCTGGCTGATGCGGCCCACGTGCTGGAGCGGCCCGAACTGGCGCTCAGCCGCATGAAGACGCTGTGTGCCCTGCACGGTGTGGACCAGGGCTGAGAGCCTCGTACCGCGCAAGATCACCTTAAGGAGACAAGCATGCCCCCACTCAAACCCCTTGGACCCCTCGCCTGCGCACAGGCATCGGCCTTGGCCCTGACGGGCTTGATGGGTCTGGCCGCCTGCCAGACCGCCCAGGCCCAAACCGGTACTCCCGCCAACTGGCCCGACCGGACCGTGCGGGTGGTGATCCCCTTCCCCCCTGGGGGCACGTTGGACAAGATTGGTCGCATGCTGGCGCTGCAGCTGTCGGAGCAATTCAAGCAGACCTTCGTGGTGGACAACAAACCTGGCGGCAACGGCATCATCGGTGCAGATGCGGTGGCCAAAGCGCCCGCCGATGGCTACACCCTGCTGTTCAATGCCAGCACCTTTGTCACCGCACCCATGACGATGAAATCAGTGCCCTACAAGGTACAGACCGACTTTGCACCGGTCAGCCTGGTGGCCCAGGCGCCGCTGTCGGTGGCCTTGTCTGGCAAGTTGGGCGTGACTGACATCAAAGGCCTGGTGGCGGCGGCCAAGGCCAACCCTGGCAAGCTCAATTTTGCCGTGGGCTCCATTGGCTCGGCAGGGCACCTGTGCACGGTGCGGCTGGAGCAAATGGCGGGCATCGATGTGGGCATCGTGCCTTACAAGGGCACGGCACCCGCATTCCAGGACTTGATCGGTGGGCAGATCGATGGCTTCATCGACCCGGTGCTGGGCTCGGTGCAGTTCCACAAAAACGGCCAACTCAAGGTGGCCGCTGTCACGTCCAGCAAACGGCTGCCCAACCTGCCCGATGTGCCTACCGCGTCCGAAACCTTGCCTGGTTTCGAGTGCGCCAGCTGGTATGGCCTGTGGGCACCCGCCAAGGCCCCCGTGGACATGGTCCACAAGCTCAATGCCGCTGTGAACAAGGCACTGGCGGGCGACATGCGCGAACGCTTGTTGACCGACGGCATCCTGCCGGTTGGCGGCAGCGTGGCCGAGTTCACCAAATTCCAGGCCGATGACATTGCCGCCTCAGGCAAGATCATTGCCGACAAAAAAATCGCCGTCGAATGAGCCGCCTCGCCCTCATCACCGGCAGCAGCTCTGGCATCGGCCTGGCGATCGCGCAGCGTTTGCTCCGTGACGGCTGGCAGGTGCATGGCTTTGACATCGCGCCTGCGGTGATCAACACCCCTGGTTTCAGCGCGCACCCCGTGGATTTGAGCGACCCTGTGGCCACCCGACAGGTGACGTCAGCCCTGCTGCAGGCCGTGACCCCGACCGCCGTGGCGCACGCGGCTGGCCTGATGCGCACCCAGCCTCTGGGCGCGTTGCAAGACGCCGATGGCCAGCGCATGTGGCAGTTGCATGTGCAGGCCGCCATGGTGCTGGCAGACCTGTGCTTGCCCGCCATGCAGGCGGCAGGTGCGGGGCGCATGGTGCTGGTGGGCAGCCGTGTGTCGCGGGGCATGGCGGGGCGCAGCCAGTACGCGGCCAGCAAGGCCGCCCTGGTGTCGTTGGCCCGCAGCTGGGCCGCCGAGGTGGTGCGCTCGGGCATCACCGTCAATGTGGTGTCGCCCGCCGCCACCGACACCCCCATGTTGCAAGACCCACAGCGTGCCGGCACCACGCCTCGCTTGCCGCCCATCGGTCGACTCATTGCGCCGCAAGAGATCGCAGCCCTGGTGGCCTTTTTGCTGTCACCTGACGCCGCTGCCATCACCGGGCAAGACATCGCGGTGTGTGGTGGCTCATCGCTGAGCGCGTGATGAGCACGACCGTCAGCACTGTTGGCATCGTCGGACTGGGCTTGGTGGGCTCGGCGTTGGCGCAACGTTTGCGCGCCGCAGGGTTCCGTTGTGTGGGCTACGACGTGCAGGCCAGCGCCTGCGAGCGCTTTGCCAAGTCGGGCGGTCAACTGGCAGAGACACCCGCCGAATTGGCGCGGCAGGCGGGCACCGTCATCATGGCGGTGATGGAAACGCGTGACGTGTTGACCGCCGTTGAAGGCCCGCAGGGCTTGCTGGTGGGGGGCACGCCCCAAGCCATCATCGATTGCTCGACCGGCGACCCTGACCTGTTGGTGGCCCTGGCCGAGCGTTTGCAAGCGCGCGGCGTGCCCTTGATCGAGGCCCCGTTGTCAGGCTCCAGCGCGCAGATTGCTGCAGGCGAGGCCACGCTGCTCCTTGGGGGTGATACCGCCGCCATCGCAGCGCAGGCCGCGTTGCTCGACGCCATCAGCCTGCAACGTTTTCACGTGGGGGGCACCGGCATGGGCGCGCGCGCCAAGCTGGCGACCAACCTCGTGCTGGGCTTGAACCGCGCTGCGTTGGCCGAAGGCATGGTGTTGGCCGAGCGTTTTGGCATTGCACCCGCCCAGTTTTTGGCGCTGGTGCTGGCCACACCCGCCCGTTCGGACGCAGCCTTGGTCAAAGGCCCCATGATGGTGGCCGAAGATTTCACGCCACAGTCGCGCATCCGCCAGCACCTCAAAGACGTCAAGCTCATGCTGCACGACGCACAGGTCCACGGCCAAGGTCTGCCCTTGTCCGAGACCCATGCCCGGCTGATGCAGGCGGCCATTGATGCAGGCGACGGCGATCTGGACAACGCCGCCATCTTGCGGCAATTGCGCCGCGAAGTGAGTGCCCCCACGCTGGCCACTTCGTGTGCTGCGCTGCCCCCCGAGGGGGCTGCCTCGCCTGGGGGCGGCCCGGCGGCGAGTCCGGTGACCCCCACGCTGGCCGCTTCGCCTGCTGCGCCACCCTCCTCTGAACTTTGAAAGCGAACTGTGCGCAACTTTTCTCAAGACCATCGCTGGCTCAGCATCAACACCGCCACCATCCGCCGCGCTGAAGGGGTGGAGCAACCCCTTGGGCAATTGCTGGACGCTTGTGCGCGCCACGGCATACGGGCCATCAGCCCGTGGCGTGACCAGGTGGCGGCGGCGGGGCTGAAGACCATCTCTGCCCAGGTCAAGGCCTTGGGCTTGGCGCTGTCGGGGTATTGCCGTGGGGGCATGTTCCCCGCTGCAGACGATGCCGGATTGGCGGCAGCTCTCGACGACAACCGCCGTGCCGTAGACGAAGCCTGCGAGTTGGGTGCGCCCTGCCTGGTGTTGGTGGTGGGTGCCTTGCCCGGCGCCTTGGCCGGCCAGGCTGCGCACAAAGACATTGCTAGGTCGCGCTCGCAGGTGGTAGATGGCATCGGCCAGTTGCTGGACTACGCCCGTGCCAACCAGATGCCGTTGGCCATTGAGCCGCTGCACCCGATGTACGCGGCAGACCGGGCGTGCATCAATACGCTGGAGCATGCCCTGGATGTGTGTGACCAGCTGGACCCTGCGCGTTCAGGAGCCCTGGGCGTGGCGGTGGATGCGTACCACGTCTGGTGGGACCCCAAACTCCAGGCCCAGATCGAGCGCGCCGGTCGCGAGCGCCTGTTGGCCTTCCACGTGTGCGACTGGCTCACCCCAACCACCGATTTGCTCAACGACCGCGGCATGATGGGCGACGGTGTGATCGACATTCCTCAGATGCGTGCCTGGGTCGAGGCGCAGGGCTTTGCGGGTTACAGCGAGGTCGAGATTTTTTCGACGGGCAACTGGTGGCTTAAAAGCACCGACGAGGTGTTGCGCACCTGCATCGAGCGGCACCGCAGCTGCGTGTGATGGCGCTCAAGCAAACCGCAGCCGGGCAAAACTGCTGATCGACGCCAGACCCGCAAAACACGCACCCACCGCCAAGGCCCACAACGGGCCTTGGGCACCGCCGAGGCCAAAGCACAAGGCGACCAAGGCGGCGCCCGATGTCTGCCCCGTCAGCCGAGCCATGGCGATCACCCCACTGGCGCCACCACTGCGCTCGGGCGGTGCGGACGACATCAGCGCTTTCATGTTGGGCGATTGGAAAAACCCAAAACCGATGCCGCACAGCATCATGCGCGCGACGATGTCCGCGGTGCTGGAAGCGGGTGTCAACAGGGCCAGTGACACCATGCCCAGGCACAGCAGCGTCAGGCCCACCCCTCCGAGCAGCCCGGGGGGATGCTTGTCAGACAGCCGTCCGGCAAACGGCGCGGCCAAGGCCACCACCACGGCCCAAGGCGTCATCAAAAACCCTGTTTCCACCGGGCTGCGGTGCAACACCGATTGAAAGTAAAACGGCAGCGACACAAAGGCCACGCCTTGCACCGTGAACGAGCAAGCCGATGTCATGGCCGACAAGGCAAACAAGGGGCGGCGCAGCAGGTCGGTCGGCAACATGGGGGCAGGGTGCCCCGCTTGTCGCCGCAACAGCAGCCAGCCGCTGACCAAGGCCAGCGCCAAGGCCCCCCACACGCGCACGGGGTCGGCCCGTTGGGCACCAGAGCTCAACGCAAAGATCAACGATGCAAAGGTGGTGGCCGTCAGCACCACGGTCCAGGGGTCCACGCGGTGCCCACGTGTGTCGCTCGCAGGGATGGTGCGCCAGCCCAGGAACACCGCCAGCATGCCCAAAGGCACGTTCATCGCAAACAGCCAAGGCCAGGGGCCGAACGACAACACCACCGATGCCACCGTGGGGCCCAAGGACGAGCCCAGCCCCACCACCAGCGCGTTCATGCCCACGCCTCGCCCCAGACGGGATGGCGGAAAGATGCGGCGCACCAAGGCCACGTTCATGCTCATCACCCCGGCGGAGCCCACGCCTTGCAGCACGCGGGCTGCGATCAATTGGGGCAGGGTGTGGGCCAGG
>CAZHDP010000002.1:30869-34913 GCA_964531605.1 uncultured Burkholderiaceae bacterium
CATCGCAGTGCAGGTGTGGGCCTGGTTTGCACAGGTGTGGGCCAGGGTACAGCCCACCGAGGCCACCACGTAAAACGCCAGCCCGCCCAAAAACACGCGTTTGGCACCCCACTGGTCACCCAGCGCAGCCAGCGGTAACAGGGTGGCGACCACGGCCAATTGGTAGGCGTTGACGATCCAGATCGACGACGCTGGGCTGATGTTCAGCTGCTTGGCCATGTCGGGCAAGGCGGTGTTGACTATCGCAATGTCCAGCGTGCCGAGGATGACCGCGAGGAAGATGGCAAACAACGCGCGGATGTCTTGCCCGCTCAACGATTCGTTGGGCGCAGAGGCGTTGGCATTCATGTGCGAGGAGCCCGGGCCAACACGTCCACAGCGCAGCGCACGCCATCACGGCCGATGGGCACGCCCAAGACCGTGAGCGCCGCTTCAACCCCCGACAGGCAACCCAACAGCATCGCAGGGTTGAGGTCACCCAAATGCCCAATGCGAAACACCCGGCCCGCGAACGGTCCGAGTCCGCCAGCGATGGCCACCTGAAACTGCTCGCGCGCCACACGGCGGATGTCGTCTGGCGGCACGCCATGGTGACCGCCTGGTTTCAGCAACACGCTGGTGACCGAGACCGACCTCGCCTCAGGCGCTTGGCACAAAAAATCGATCGCACCGGCGCTGCCCCACGCCGCCACGGCAGCGTGTGTGGCGTCGGCCAACAAGCGGTGCCGGGCCAATACCTGTGGCAGTCCCTCTTGGGCGATCAAGCCCAGGGCCGCTTCCAATCCCATGAGCAGGTTCATGGGCGGAGTGCCGCAAAACTTGCGGTAACTCAGCTCGCTGCGCCGAAGTCGCCAGTCCCAATAAAAGCGGGGTGCGGGGTTGCGCTCTGCCAGCGCAAAGGCCTGCGCGTCCACCGCGCAAAAGGCCAGGCCGGGTGGCGTCATCAGGCCTTTTTGCGAGGCACCGATCACCACGTTGGCACGCAGCGCGTCCATGGCAAAGGGGGCAGCCCCCAAGGTGGCCACCACGTCCACCACCAACAACGCGGAGTGGCCGGTGGCGTCCATCAGGTCGCGCAGCGCCTGCAGGTCGTTCGTGGTGCCACTGGCGGTGTCGGTGTGCACGGCAAACACGGCAACGATGGCGTGGGCAGTGTCGGCGCGCAAAGCGCTTTCGATGGCGTCAAGGTCGAAAGGAAGACCCTCGCGGTACGCCGTGCGCACCACCTTGATGCCCAGCGCTTCGGTTTGGATGGCCCACGATTCCGAAAAATGCCCTGTGCCCGCGATCAGCACCGATTGGCCTGGGGCCACCAGATTGGCGACGGTGGCCTCCCACGCCCCATGGCCATTGGCGGCATAGAGGAAGACGTCGGCGTCACCCGTGCCCAGGATGTCCTTGAGACCGCGTTCGCAGGCCGCAATGACCTGATCGACACGCGGGTCTGCCAAGTCCATCGGCTGGCGGCGCAGGGCGTTTTGCACGGCTTCCGGCACATGGGTCGGGCCGGGGGAATGCAGGAAACGGTGGCCGGGGATGTGGGGTGGTTGAGTGGGCATGGTGCATGGCATTTTTGCACCCTTTGCCCACAGCAGGGGGGCACGCGCTGTCCCCCAGACTACTGCGCAGGCCGTTGCAGTGTCGGCCTGCGCGGGGTGGCCGTGGTCAACCGGCGTCGACTTGCACCATGGGCGCTGCGCGTTGGAAGGCGTCAAGCTGCAGACAGGCTTTTTCGACCGCGCCGATGAGTGGCCAACGGCTCAGGTCCACTTTGAAGCGGCGTGAGCTTTCCACTTGCGGGATCAGGTAGACATCGGCCAACGTGGGCGTGTCGCCAAAGCTGAACGCGCCTCGGCGCGTGTCGGCCGCCAGCAGGGCCTCGTAGGCGTCAAAGCCGGCACTGATCCATGTCCCGCACCAGGCGTTGATGGCGTCGTCATTCGCACCAAACTGCTTGCGCACGTATTCCAAGATGCGGCGGTTGTTGATGGGGTGCACATCGCAACCGATGATGGCCGCCAGGGCGCGCACCTGGGCGCGGTCGTCGGGCGACGTGGGCAACAAGGCGGGTGTGGGGTGCGTTTCTTCAAGCCACTCGATGATGGCGGGTGATTGGATCAGCACTTTGCCGTTGTTCACCAACGCGGGCACCATCATCTGAGGGTTGACGGCTTTGAACTCGTCTTTCAGGTGCTCTTCGGTGCGCAGGTCCACGGCGACGTAGTCGGTCTGCAGGCCTTTGAGGTTGAGCGCGATGCGCAAGCGGTGTGAGGTGCCGCTGCGGAAAAAGTTGTACAGCTTCATGGTGTTTCCGTGACGTGGGGAGAAATGGCCGAAGCGGTCATTCTGCCGCACCAATCTGCAGGGCCACCTCGGCCACACCCGCTACACGACCCGTGATCTTGTCTCCGGGCACCACAGCGCTCACGCCCTCAGGGGTACCCGTGTAAATCAGGTCGCCGGGTTGCAGGTGGTAGAACAAGGAGAGGTCGGCAATGATCTCGCGCACGTTCCAGATCAGCTTGTCGACATTGGACGATTGCTTGGTCTCACCGTTCACTTCCAGCGCGATGGCGGCGTTGTCGATGATTTGGCCTTCCATTGGGATGATCTCGGTGCACACGCTGGACTCTTCGACGTCTTTGCCCAAATCCCAGGGGCGACCTTTGTCGCGGGCCACGAGCTGCAAGTCGCGGCGGGTCATGTCCAGACCTGCGGCATAGCCGTAGATCACGTTGTGGGCATCGGCCTGGCTCACGCGAAAGCCCGCTTTGCCGATGGCGACGACCATCTCCATTTCAAAGTGGTAGTTTTGGGTCTCGGGTGGGTAGGCCACCGTGGCACCACTGGCCACCAGGGTTTGTGGGGCTTTGGTGAAGTAGAACGGGCGTTCCACGGTTTTGTCGACGGGCTTGCCCATTTCCACGGCGTGGGCGTGGTAGTTGCGGCCCACGAAGAACAGGCGGTTGATCGGGAAGCGCTCCGTCTTGCCACGGATGGCCAGGGATTGAACGGCAGGGGGGGTGAAGAGGTAAGGGGTGGTCATGGGTTCAGCGGGGGTCTGTGGGCATCAGCCTCGGTTTTCGTACACACCGAGCTTGCGGTGCAGGGGGGATTCGTCCGCGATGAACACGAACGATGCTTGGTCGGTTTTCAGGTTGCGCAGGGTCACGGCTTCGTAGCCTGGGGCGCAGCAGGTGTCGGCTTCGACCATCGAGAAGGTTCGGTCCACGATCTGGGCCTCGACCTGGCCTTCGATCACGTGGAACACCTGGGCGGGTGAGCGCGCAGGCAGGCGCAGCGTTTGGCCCGGGCGCAGCATCAGTGCGTAAAAGCCCAAGATGTTTTCGGCATCGCCACCGGTTTCGGGGTTGATGTAGGTCACTTGCACAGGGGCCAGGTCTGGGGTGTCTTCGGCCAGCGCCTCCAGGGCCGCTTTGGCGTCTTTCCAGGCATAGCGCAGCATGGGGTAAGCCTTCTTGTTGCGCTCGAACACCATGCTGGGCACCACGCCGCCACGGGCGTATTGCTTGTCGCCTTGGCCGGGTACCACGGTCTGGCGCTCGCCGTTGATGTGGTACGAGGCCTCCATGTAGTACACCAGGGGCAAGTCCAGCACGTCGAGCCAGATGACGGGCTCGGTACCGTCATGGCCATGTTCGTGCCACAGGCCGGTGGGGGTCAGGATCAAATCGCCCCGGGTCATCGCGCATTTTTCGCCGTCCACGGTGGTGTACGCGCCTTCGCCTTCCACGATCATGCGCACGGCATTGGGCGTGTGGCGGTGGCTGGGGGCCCACTCGCCAGGCATCAGCAGTTGCATGCCCAGGTACATGGCCGCGCTGGCTTGCATTTTGTCCAGGCCATGGCCGGGATTGGCCAGCACCAGCACGCGGCGCTCGGCTTTTTCAATGGGGGTCAGTTCGCCTGCTTTGAGCAGCAAGGGCTTGATGTCTTTGTAGGCCCAGCAGGTGGGCTGGGTCTGGCGCGTGGGCACCTTGGGGGGCAGCACGCCGCGCAGGCTGGGCCACAGGGGCACCAGGT
>CAZHDP010000003.1:0-11964 GCA_964531605.1 uncultured Burkholderiaceae bacterium
CCAAAAAATCTTGTACAGGCCCTAGACCAAATGGCTCTTGAATTTCAAATATAACTTTGTCCTTGCGGGCCAGCAGGCAAAAATATACTGGGAACACCCCCAGTTCAACCCCGTCTTGTGCCGCCTGTTGGAGTAACGCGTGCGCGTCGTTCAGGTTGCGCTGTACATCGCTGCCGGACACCATTTGAAGGGCTGCTGCTTTCATGGTTTGACCTCTTTGGGGGGGGGCTGTCGTTCGACCCGGTTGACGTGAGGGTCGGCCCACGAGCCATCGACGTGAAATTGCTGGGTGTTGGCTTCGATCAAGGGCCGTCGTAACACGAACTGTGTCAGAAAAGTGGTCAACCCCACCATGGGGTTGATGACCGAGGCCACCAGCGATGCCGTGCCTGCGTTGATCTCTGGCACCACCACCACTTTGAGGTCTTGCGTTTCCTTCGCAATGTCCGCGCTGCCCTCCATGAACACAGCAGCGTTGACGCCTTTCATTTGCAAGTTGTTGGTGTAAGCAATGCCTTTGTTGACGGTGGCGTCGCCCCGAAGCACGTCAAAGGCAAATCCTTCAGAAAACACGTCACGGAAGTCCAAAGCCAGGCGCCTTGGCAACGATTGCAAGCTCAACACCCCCAACAGTTTTGCCAAGCCAGGGTCTGCTTTGAGGAATTGGCCTTTTTCCACTTCGATGTTGAAGGCGCCCCCCAGTGTGGGGTGGTCTAATGCCAATGGCGATCCCTGCCACGACACATCGCCTTCGAGCTTGCCTTGGCCTTTGCGCACGACGTCAGGCATGCCAAAGCGGGTCAACAGTTGACCTGCATCGTCGATGTTCAGTTTGAAGTTCATGCGGGTTCGGCGAGGCAAACCGGCCTCGCTGAACATCCATTGTCCCGAGGCTGCAAAGTTGGCTTCAGGTGTGCTGACGTTCAGCTTGTTGAGGCGCCAATCCCCTTGTGAGCGGTTGATGGCATCGATCTCTACCCGCCCCCATTTTTTACCCCGCAGTTCTGTGTCTTCCACCACGATGTCCAAAGCTGGGATGTGGGTCGGTGGTTCTCTCAGGATGGCCTCAACCTGAGAGGCTGTCCCTGGCGCCATGGTCAACCGAGCCAGCCGTGCATACACCCGCCCTGATGCCGTGGCAGACCCCTCCCGGTATTCCAGGTAGCCGCTCAGTTCGTCAGCTTCCACGTTGGCTCGCCATGTGGTGCCGATGCGCGAACCACCCGCCACGATGTGTTTGATGCGGTGCCCGTCAACGGTCAACTCACGGGCCCGCAAGGCCAAGGTGTTGGGGAGGTAATCCCCCACATCGGCAGGCAAACCGAGGTCAGGCGCAGGGCTGGCGCCCGGTTTGCGCAGTGCGACGCTCCAGGCGTCCCAATCCAGCTTGTCCCAATGCATGTTGGCACTCACCCCTTGCTCTGGCATCGGTGCGTGTTCCCCTGGGTTGAGGCCCATGCCGATACCACCGCGCAGCACCTTGGCACGTGGGCCAGAGAGGTCACGCTCGAAGACCACCGCGCCCAGTGGGGCGATCTCCAGGCTCAGGCGGTCTGTCAACGGGGCATGGCGCAACAGGCTCTGGTCGTACCGCAATGGCCAACTGGCATTGGCGGCCTTGTTCAACGGCGCGGGCAGGGCGATGGAGACGCCTGACAAATCGGTTTGCACCGAAATTTCAGGCACGCCGTGGCGCAGCGCAACCGTTGCACTGTAGGCCGTGGACCCTTGGGCGTAGCTGGCCATCGTCGACAGCGGTGCCCATGCTTGGGCTTGCTGCAAACCCACAACGCTGGCCGTGCCTTGCGCCTTGAAACTGACTTGAGGGTCTTCCAGGCCACTGCTTGACAGGACGGCTGGGAGGGTGCCCATCCGTTTGGTGGTTCCCCCTTCAATGCGGGTGTCGCCCCCTAAAAACCCGGCAGTACCCTGGACTGCAAAAGCGGACTCTGTGAAGGTGACACTGCCCCTTGCTTTGCTGAACGGAGGGAGGTCGGCGTTGAGCTGAAAATCATTTTGATTGAGGACCACACTGCCTTGCACCTTGGACTTGGCCAGGTCGCTCAATGGCAAAGTCAGTCGCAATTTGTAATCCGCCGTACCCGTGGCCGTTGCGGTACCCAGCACTTTATTTGTCCAGTCGTTGACCGGTGAATGGGCCACCAAGGCCAACGCTTCAGTGGTCGGGCCTTTGGCCTCGGCTGTCACTTGAACCACCGCTTGGGCCAAGTCGCTGATGAGCACATCCGCTCGCGTCAACTGCAGGCCAGGGTATCCCACGAATTTGCCACTGGTGCCACGCACTTGCATGCTGCGGTGTTCAAAGACCAATTCTCCGCCGAGTTGGGTCAAGGCCGGCCAGCCTGCCGAGCCGCTTGTTGTCGTGTCCGCGGTGGGCGGAACATAGGAGAACTGCGCATTTTTGACCTGCGCTGAAACATGGAATTCACCTTGTTTGGCATCACTGAAGGGCAGGTTGTGCAAATCTCCCTTGAGTTTGAACTTCACCGCACTCAGGCTGCCCTGCTGGATGGCCGACGTGAGGTAGCTGCGCAGCGTGGGGGCCAGCAACAGGGGCAGGTAGCGCTGAACCCGTAAGGCATCTGCCCGGCTCAAACTGCCTTGCAAGTCCAGCACGCCTGGAAACCTGGCATGCGAGGGGCTTTTGCTGGGGTCGCTGGTGCGCCAGTTCAGCTGCACGGTGCCCTCGGTGTCCTTGTTGTTGAACTGCAGTTTTTGCGCTTGCACGGCGATGCGCTCGCCTTGGTGTTGCCAACTCAGTTCTGTGCTCAGGGTGTCAATGGGCAGCACCGGGTCTTCAAACACGCCAGGCAGCAAGACGCTGCCATGGCGAATGTCGATGTGGGCTTTGCCACCAGACTGGGTGAGTTCGAACGTTCCACTGACACCGCTGACGCCAGGTCGGCCGGGCTGAGGCGCACGGTAGTCAGTGTCGCTCCCGCCTGGGCTTGCTGTGCCTGGTGTGGCCACCCCCGGCGCCAACGACAGGTCCGCAAAGCGGCCAGTGGCCTCAAATTGGCTGGGCCAAGGTCCGGACCCTCGCCATTTGGCATCGAATTTTTCGATCAATCCCTTGACGGCGTAGCTGGTCAAAGCCGATGCTGCATCGTCGCCCATGGGCATCAGGTGCGCCATTTGGCCCAAGGCCGCCAAGTCAAGCTGGTCGGCATGAATTTCGCCACTGGGTGGCAGTTTGGGCGTCCCGTTTTTCAGCACCACGGCGATGTTGCCCCCGGGCCAAGCACGGCCATCGGCCATTTTGAATTGGAGGTTTTGGGTCGAAAACTCCGCCCCTTGAGGCAACCTTTTTCCGCCCAGGCGACCGGTGATGTCGGTCAGCATCAGCGGGGCTGATTCAGCGTCCGTCTGCAGGCGGGCTTTGGCCAGCGCCACGTCAACCGTCGCGCCCGTCAACTGCCCTTTGCGAAAGTCTGTCCACGCTCGCAGCGCGCCGTTGCCCTCGACCACCGTCATCCCCAAGTCCACATGCTGACGGAGGCGCGACACGTCAACAGCCTCAAAGCGGGTGTAGACCTGACCATCCCAGTCGCGCCAGTTGCCCGTGTTGCGCGACAACAAGGGTTGGCGAAACCGGCCGTTCACGCTGAACGTTTGACCCCAATCCGCTGGCAATGTGGCATCGACATGGAAGGCGTGGCGACGCAGCGAATTGCGCACCAGCACGTTGACGCTGCTCAAAGCCAGCGCTTGGCCGCTGCGCAGGTCGTCTGTCCATCGCACCTGGCCACCTCGGATGACAAATTCAGTTTGCGAGAAGAACCAACGTGCCAAATGACCGCTGTCGTTGCTCTGGCTGAGCGCCAGCCCTGCGACCAGGATCTTGCCGTCCACAGTCCGGCGGATGTCAAGCGTCGGTTGTTCGATGTACAGCTGCTCAAACCCCAGGTTCCAGACAGAACGCGGCGACAGCGCAACAGACACTTTGGGCAAGCGCAACGCCACCGTACCTTGTGGGTCGTGCAGCGCCAAGTTTTCGACCTCAAACGAGGGGACCAATCCTTGCGCGACCACCCGCAAACTGCCAATGCTCAAAGGCACACCCAAGAGCTTGGATCCTTGCTGCTCAAGCACCGGCCGATAGTCCTCGATTCGCGGCACAATCCATCCGTGCAGCACCGCCCAAAAAGCGATCAACACAAACCAAGCCGCCAGCAGCAGGCCCACGGCCCATCGGGCAGCGAAGGCCGTGGCCTTGAGCCAGCGTGGCGGTGAGGTAAGCATTTCATTCATGACGATGGCAGGAATTATGACCCGCGACATACCCGGCGACAGTGCGGCAGACGCGCTTCCAAGCTACTCTCGTTTTTTCCAGCGTTTGCAGCGGCGTTATGCGGCAGAGTGGTCTGCGATGCCAACCGGCCCCTTGGACAGGAACTGCTTGCAGCAGGGGTATGCGACCCTCATGGCGCGTGGTTTGAGCTGTGCCGATGCCTTGCGGGTACTGCGCCAATGGGTCATGGCCAGATTGATCACGTTGGATTGTGCTGCCGACCGCAGCCGAGCCATGCCGCTGGACCAGGTGACCCGGGCTGTGACCTTGTTGGCCGAGTTCGCGTTGGACCAAGCCTGTCAAACAGCCTTCGCCGAGCTGGACGAGGTCCATGGTGCGCCGATGGCTTCATCGGGTTCAAGCCGGTTCATGCCTCTGAATCCTGGCGATTTGCGGCCACCGCAGCGTGCCGAGATGTGGGTCATCGGCATGGGCAAGCTGGGTGCCCGTGAGTTGAACGTGTCGAGCGACATTGACCTGATCTATGTGTACGACCATGACGGTGAGACCACAGGCAACGACATGGGGCGAGGGCAGATTTCCAACCACGAGTACTTCAGCAAGGCCGTCAAACGCATCTACGCGTTGGTGGGGGACACCAACGAGCACGGCTTTGTGTTCCGTGTGGACTTGGCCCTGCGCCCTCATGGCAATTCGGGGCCGTCGGTGGTCTCTCTCGGCGCTTTAGAGGAGTACCTGCAGAGCCAGGGGCGGGAGTGGGAGCGGTTTGCCTGGTTGAAGAGCCGTGTGGTGGCGCCCAGGGCCAGCATCGAAAGCGGGTCGCCCCAGGCGTTGCGTCCTGTCGTGTTGCCTTTCGTGTTCAGGCGCTACCTGGACTACAACGTGTTCCAAGCGTTGCGGGTACTGCACCAACAGATCCGAGACCATGCGCAACAGCGCAGCGCAGGCCATCCAGAGCGTGCCAACGATGTCAAGCTGTCGCGCGGGGGCATCCGAGAGATTGAATTCATCGTGCAGTTGTTGCAAGTGGTTCGAGGAGGGCAGTTCCCAGAGTTGCGCACACGACCCACGCAAGATGCCCTGGTGCGATTGGCCCAAGCCGGCCTCATGCCCCAGGAGACCACAGAGGCCTTGGCCGCGGCGTACGTGTTTTTGCGGCAGGTAGAACACCGCATCCAGTACCTGGATGACCAGCAAACCCATGTGCTGCCCACCCGCGAAGACGACCTGGCTTGGATCGCTCGAACCCTGGGTCTGGCGGACATCACCGCATTGCGCCAGACTCTGGCGGCCCACAGGGACCGGGTGGCATTGGAGTTTGACCAACTGCTGGGCGCTGCACCAACACAGGATGCCCGTGCCGCCGAAGGTGCTGGCCAAGTGGTTCAGGCCTCGGCCGACCTGGACTTTGATGCGTTGGCGCAAGCCTCACCAGAAGGGCTGCGCCAACGCCTTTTGCAGCTTCGGGATCATCCCCGCGTGCTGGCGTTGCGCGAAGACGCTCGCCACCGCCTGCTGCGCTTGTTGCAACGCACGGTGCAACGCGTGACGCAGGACGAAGATTTGAGCCTGGAGGCGGCCCTGCGCATGATTGACTGGCTGGAACCTTTGTTGCGCAGAGAAAGTTACCTGGCGCTGTTGCTCGAACGCCCCCGCATCCATGCACGGCTGTTGCGCTTGCTGGGTGCCGCCCGTTGGCCAGCCAGGTATTTGGTGCGCCACCCCGGGGTGATCGACGAGCTGGCCAGCGATGCCATGTTGACCGAGCGTTTCATCGCTGGCGAATTTGAAGCCGACCTCGAACGCCGTCGCGCAGCCCTGGCCCGAACGGGAGAGGACGACGACGAGGCCTTGCTCAACCTGTTGCGTCGCGCGCACCATGCCGAGGTCTTCCGCACCCTGGCGCGAGATGTCGAGGGGAAAATCACCGTTGAACAGGTCGCCGATGACCTCAGTGCCTTGGCTGAAGTCATTTTGCGGGTGACCACCCGCTGGTGCTGGGACCGCTTGAAAAACCGGCACCGCGATGCCCCGCAGTTCGGCATCATTGCTTACGGCAAGCTGGGGGGCAAAGAGCTGGGCTACGGCAGCGACCTGGACATTGTCTTCGTCTACGACGATGAAGACGATCGCGCGGTTGAGGTTTATGCCACGCTGGTGCGCAAGCTCATCAACTGGATGACCGTCAAGACCGGTGAGGGCGATTTGTTCGAAATCGACACCGCACTTCGACCCAACGGCAACTCGGGTTTGCTGGTGACATCGTTCCAGGCCTATGCCAATTACCAACAGCAACGTGGGAGCAACACGGCGTGGACTTGGGAGCACCAAGCCATGACCCGTGCACGCTTCGTGTTGGGGGATGACGTGCTGGGCCAGCGTTTCGAAGCTGTTCGCCTGGCGGTGATCAGCGCCGAGCGGGACACCCCGGCCTTGCGCTCAGAGATCATGGCCATGCGGGGCAAAGTCCGCGCGGCCCACCCGGTCAAAGACGCGCAATTTGACGTCAAACACAGCCCAGGCGGCATGGTGGACGTGGAGTTTGTGGTGCAGTACCTGGTGTTGGCCGAGTCAGGTCGGCACCCGGCGTTGACGGGCAACATCGGCAACATTGGCTTGCTGATTCAGGCGGAAAACGTGGGCTTGTTGAGCCCTGGCGTGGGCCAGGCTGCTGCCGCGGCGTACCGCGAATTGCGCCAAATCCAACACCGTGCCAGACTGGACGAACAAACCGCGCAATCGGGCTCGGAGACCGCTGAAAATGCACGAAAAGCCGTCGAAATGCTGTGGAATGAGGTGTTTGGCGCTCGGTAAAGCCGGACAAATTCTGCCCAAAGGCTGTTGGGGCTGTCATAATACGCAACCCCTGTCAATCTGGTTTACTTCGCGGTTACACAAAGATCAGACAGTTTGTTTGACACCCCGCTGCCTTGTGGAGAGCTTTTTTTGACGGATACCTTTGAGCGCCTGACCAAGCTGATCGCCGCCCAGTACCACCTGGACACATCGACGGTGACGCTGGACACTGGCCTCGCTGATGCGGGGTTGGATTCGCTCGCCGTTGCGGAGCTGTTGTTTTCCATCGAGGAAGACTTTGCCATCGATTTGGGCGATGTACCGCCTGATGCGGTGCCCGCCACGGTGGGGCAGGTCGTCACGTTGATCGACAGCAAATTACGGGCGGCCTGAGCCTGCAGTAAGGTGGGTGTGACGGACGATAACCACGCCGCGTGGATCACCGGCATTGGCGTACTCGGGCCGCAGGGCACGGGCTGGGACAGTCTGTGCCAGTCCCTGCTCCAGCCCCGTGCTTGCTTTTCACACACCCCTGAACCCTGGCTTGCCACCAACGGCGTGCCTGATGCGTACATCGCGCCCCTCAACGAGGCGGCCCGAGAAGACGCCAAGCGACACGAAACCCTGAGCACCGACCGGGCTTGTGCGCTGGCGTTGACCGCTGCAGAGCAAGCCTGGGCGCAGGCCTCACAAGCTTCCAACCCCTTGGTTGACCCTCATCGCAGTGCTGTTTACTGGGGCACTGGCATGGGCGGGTTGCACACCACTGAAACCGCTTACAACCGTTTGCTGGTTGACCACCATGCTTTGCGCCCGATGACCGTGGTGCGCATCATGGCCAATTCTGCTGCAGCGCAGTTGGCCATGAAATACAAGCTGCAAGGCCCAAACCACACCTATACCGTGGCCTGTGCATCGTCGGCCATGGCCCTGGGTGAAGCCTTGCTGGCCTTGCGTTTGGGTCGCATCGATGTGGCTTTGGTCGGTGGCAGTGAAGCCATGTTGGCCCCAGGCGTGATGGCTGCTTGGGGAGCCCTTAAGGTGTTAAGCACCCGCAAATCATCACCGTCCGCCGAGCTTGCCTGCCGGCCTTTTGGCCTGGGGCGTACCGGACTGGTGGTCGGCGAAGGGGCCGCTGCTTTCGTGTTGGAGAGCCCGCGTCACGCTCGGGCCAGAGGGGCCAAGCCGCTGGCATCGTTGGTGGGCTATGGCAGCACCTGTGACGCCAGCTCCCTGGTGCACCCCCAGCAAGAAGGCCAAGTGCGGGCCATGCAGCAAGCCCTGGGCGACGCACGGCTGCAAGCTTCAGACATTCACGCCATCAATGCCCATGCCACGGGCACGGATGCCGGTGACGTGGTGGAGGCGCAGGCCCTGGCGGCCACCTTTGGCGCCCACATTCCACCCGTCAGTGCCACCAAGTCCATGCACGGGCACCTGCTGGGGGCTGCGGGCGCCCTGGAGGCGGCCGTGTCGATTGCCAGCATGCAGCTCGGGGTGGTGCCTGCCACCTTGGGCGCGAACCCCTTGGACCCCAAGTGCCAGATGCTGGACCTGGCGGTGGACGCTCCTCGCCGGTCAGGGCAGCTTGACCACGTCATTTCCAATTCTTTTGCCTTCGGCGGCTCTAACGTGTCCCTGATTTTCAAGCGCAGCGCGTAAACTCAGCGCGCTTGCTGCGCTTGGCGGCATCACCCTGCGACCCCGCGTTGGGACCAGCCCATGACAACAATGACTCTTTTCCTCACCGGCAGCACCGGTTTCGTCGGTGGCGCCGTGGCCGCGGACCTGGCCCAACGTGGTCTGATCGGCCAAACCCTTTTTCTCGTGCGAGCCGCCGACGCTGAGGCCGGGCTCAAGCGCCTGCAAGACAACCTGGTTCGCTTCGGTGTGTCGCCTGACATCGCGGCCTCGGTGCAGACGTCTCAGGTGCTGTGCGGCGACATGACCGATGCGGCCCAATTTGCCGCGTTTGCGGAACAAGGGCGGCTCGACAGCATCACCCATGTGATCCACTGCGCTGCGTTGGCCACCTTCTCCACCAACCCGAAAATTTGGGCGAACAACGTCGACGGCACCATTGCGCTGGCCGAGGCCATCCACCGCCGAGCGAAACTGCAGCGCTGGGTGCAAGTCGGTACCGCCATGTGCTGTGGCCCAGGCCTTGAATCACCGGTGAACGAGTCGTGGGAATCTGGCATGGACGATGAGTCCCACCTGGTGCCTTACACCCACTCCAAATTGGCGGTGGAGCACGCCCTCAAGGCCATCCCTGGCTTTCCATTGACCGTGGCGCGGGCATCCATCGTGGTGGGGCACAGCCAATTGGGCTGCGCACCCTCTCCCAGCATCTTCTGGGTGTTCCGCATGGCCTTTGCGCTGGAGCGTTTCACCTGCGCGCCTGAGGACTGCATCGACATCATTCCGGCCGACTGGTGTGGCCATGCCCTGGTCAGTTTGGCCCTCAAGCCCACCTTGGCGCACGACCTGTACCACGTCTCGGCGGGGGTGCGCAGCAGCAACCGCTTTGCCGACATCGACACGGCCTACGCCCGCGCGTCGGGCACCCAACCCGTGGCGCCGCGCTACCAACAGGTGGCCGTGGACGACTTGCGCAGCTTGGTGCCCTTGTTCCAGGAGCGCCTGGGCAAGGTCAACCGCTTGCTGATTTTGCGTGCTTTGATGCTGTACGGTGCGTTTGCTGAACTGAACTACGTGTTCGACAACGAGCGATTGTTGGCCGAGGGCATCCCGCCGTCACCACCGTTGGCGGACTACCTGGCCGAATGCGTGCGCACCAGCGAAGGCATTCCCATGACCGAACAGATGGCGCACGACTTCAAGTGACCTGACGGCCATCATTCCTGGGCTAAAACATGGGACAATGGCGGGATGAAGTTTCGCCCCGTTGTTTGGTGTCTGCCGGTCTGGTTGGCGGCCTGTGCTGTCCAGCCACCGCCAGGCCCTGTTGCTCTTCCGATCCCGGCTGACTGGCAAGCGCCGCTGCCACACCACGGCCAGCTTCAGGACTTGAGCCGCTGGTGGCAAGGCCTGGGTGACCCGGTGTTGGTCGATTTGATCGATGCTGCCCAACAGGTCAGCCCCACACTGGCCTCAGCGGCCTCCCGTCTGGCGCAGGCGCGGGCGGCTGAGCAGATGGCTGCGGCCGCCACCCGCCCCCTGGCCGATGCGTCGGTGAGCACCAGCCGGGGCCGCCAAACCACCCTCATTGGCGCACCTTTGGCCGCTCTCTCGGTGGCGCGCGTGCAAGCCAGTTGGGAGGCTGACCTGTTTGGCGGCTTGGCCGCCAACCGCTCGGCAGCCCAGTCCAGGCTGTTGGGCGCGCAGGCGCAATGGCACGAAGCCCGCGTGTCCGTGGCGGCAGAGGTTGCCCAGTTGACCTTTGGTTGGCGTGCTTGCCGTGCGCTGGTGGACATTGCCCAGCAAGACAGCGAATCGCGCCTTCAAACGGCCCGTTTGACCCAGCTCAGCGCGCAAGCTGGCCTGGCAGCACCCGCCAACGCGGCGTTGGCACGGGCCAGTGCCGCAGAAGGAATCGCGCGCCTGAGCCAGCAGCAGGCCCAATGTGACACCCAACTCAAAGGTTTGGTTGCCTTGAGTGCTTGGCGTGAGTCAGAGTTGCGGCAAAAACTGACATCTCCGCCCGTCTCTGTTGATGCTTTTGCTATTTTTTCAATAGCAACAGTGCCTGCACAAGCATTGCGACAACGTCCCGATGTGTACAGTGCAGAACAAGAGGTGGCCGCCGCCAGTGCCGAGGTCGGCAGTGCGCAGGCCGAGCGCTACCCGCGCCTGAGCCTGACCGGTTCGGTGGGCCAGATGAACGTGCGCACCGGTGGGAATTCGCTGGACCTCAGCACCTGGAGCATCGGCCCCATCGCGGTCACCTTGCCGCTGTTGGATGGTGGCAAGTTCGCAGCGAACTTGGCCGCAGCCCGTGCGCGCTATGACGAGGCGGCGGCACTGTACCGGGCCAAAGCCCGCCAGGCGGTGCGTGAAGTGGAAGAAGCCCTGATCGCCCTTGACAGCAGCCGCACCCGGCGTGCGCAGGTGCAAACGGCGGCTGACAGCTACCGCGCGGTGGTGCAAGGTGCCCAAGCCCGTTACCAAGCCGGTTTGGGCAGCTTGGGCGAATGGGAAGAGGCACGGCGCGCAGCGTTGGCCGCAGAGTCCAGCCTGGTGAATGACCAACTCGACACCCAACAAGCCTGGGTGGCGCTTTACCGTGCGGTGGGCGGGGGGTGGACCCCCGAAGCCACCGCGCCTTGACGGCTTGCCCATGATCCACCGCCATTTGATGCCTCCCCATACCCGAAAGCCCGCCGTGACCCGTTGGACCTTGACCCTTAAGCGCCATCCAAAAGCTACTGTATTGATAGCAATAGGGATAGCGTTGGTGAGCCGAACAGGCCTTTTTGAGCCTCTCCTTTCGCCTTTGGGGTGGCCCGCAGCATTCGCGGCAGCAGCCAGTTCAGCCGGTGGCACCAAACCCGCGCTGACGGTGACCACCGCCCAGCCTCAGCAGGCTACTTTGGGCATGCAACTGGCGGCCAACGGCAACATCGCGCCATGGCAAGAGGCCATGGTGGGGTCGCAATCCAACGGCCTCATGCTCAAAGACGTGCTGGTCAACGTGGGCGATGTGGTGCGCAAAGGGCAAGTGATGGCGCGGTTTGCAGACGAAGCCGTCAAGGCTGACTTGGCCCAAGCCAAAGCCATGGTGGCTGAAGCCCAGGCCAATGCCTCAGACGCCAGGGCCAATGCCGAACGCGCACGTACCTTGCAAGGCACCCAGGCCTTGAGTGCCCAGCAGTTCACCCAATTCATGACCGCCGATCAAACTGCTCAGGCCCGACTTGAAGCGGCGCAGGCCA
>CAZHDP010000003.1:11974-29454 GCA_964531605.1 uncultured Burkholderiaceae bacterium
ACGCTGGCTGCCCAGCAAGTGCGCATGACGCACGTGGAGGTGATCGCCCCCGACAGCGGGACCGTGTCGGCGCGTGCTGCCACGGTGGGTGCGGTGGTGGGCGCGGGGACCGAGCTGTTTCGCTTGTTGCGCCAAGGCCGATTGGAGTGGCGCGCTGAAGTCACGTCTGCCGAGTTGGCCCGTCTCAAGGTCGGCACGCCCGCCAGCATCACCGCCGCCAGTGGCGCGCAGATCAAAGGCCGCGTGCGCATGGTTGCGCCAACGGTAGACCCGCAGACCCGTGCGGCGATGGTCTATGTGGACATCCCCCCCATGAACGGGTCCAGTGCCGTGCTGCCCGGGATGTTTGCCAAGGGCAGTTTTGAGCTGGGCAGTTCGTCGGGCTTGACGGTGCCTCAACAAGCCGTGGTCATCCGTGACGGTTTCAGTGCGGTCTTCAAGCTGGGGGCTGACCAGCGCGTGAGCCAGGTCAAAGTCACCACCGGCAGACGCGTGGGATCGCAAGTGGAGGTGCTGTCCGGCTTGACGGCCACAGACACCATCGCCGTGAACGGCGCAGGCTTCTTGAACGATGGTGATGTGGTCAAGGTGGTGGCTGCCAGCGCAGCACGCGAAGCGGCCAGCGTGGGGGCCAAGTAACTTGAACTTCTCAGCCTATTCCATCCGCAACCCGGTGCCTGCCGTGTTGCTGTTCATTTTGCTCACCCTGGCAGGTTTGTTGGCGTTCAAGTCGAGCCCGGTTCAGGACTTCCCCGACATTGAGCTGCCCATTGTCACCGTGTCTGCACCGCTGCCGGGTGCAGCGCCTGCGCAGCTGGAAACCGAAGTCGCCCGCAAGATTGAAGATGCTGTGGCCACTTTGCAAGGTGTGAAGAACATCCACACCACGATCCTCGACGGTGAGGTCAGCATCACCGTGGAATTCATCCTCGAGAAAAGCCTTTCCGATGCGGTGAACGAAGTGCGCGATGCGGTTGCCCGCGTGCGGGCCGAGTTGCCCAGCGATTTGCGTGACCCGGCCGTGACCAAAGCTTCGACAGCGGGGCGCATCGTGCTGGCCTTCACGGCCACCTCTGACACGCTGGACCCGCAGGCTTTGAGCTGGTTTGTTGATCACACCGTCACCAAGCGCTTGTTGTCGGTGCCTGGGCTGGGCGCCGTCAAACGACGCGGTGGGGTCAGCCGTGAAGTCCAGGTGACACTGGATGCCGCCAAGATGGCCGCACTCAACGTGGCCGCTGTTGACGTGTCACACCGGTTGCGCTTGGTGCAACAGGACGCGCCAGGTGGGCGTGGTGACGTCAGCGGTGCCGAGCAATCTGTGCGCACCATTGCCACCGTCCGCACGGCGCAAGAGCTGGCCTCGTTGGACGTGCCTTTGGCCGATGGCCGGCATGTGCTGCTGAGCCAAATTGCCACGGTGGAAGACACGGTGGCAGAGCCACGGGCGCTGGCGCTGCAAGACGGCAAGACCGTGGTGGGCTTGGAGGTCTTTCGCACCAAAGGTGCGAGTGAGATCGATGTGGCCAACGGTGCCCGCGCGGCGATGGACGAGTTACAGCGCGAGCACCCCCAAGTGGTGCTGAAGACAGTGATTGACAACGCCCAACCGGTGGAGGAAAACTTTGCCGGCTCGATGGAGTTGCTCTACGAAGGGGCTGTGCTGGCCGTGCTGGTGGTGTTGTGGTTCTTGCGTGATTGGCGGGCCACGGTGGTTGCGGCGGCGGCGCTGCCCTTGTCGGTGATCCCCGCGTTTTTGGGCATGAAATGGTTTGGCTACAGCATCAACACTGTGACGCTGCTGTCCCTGGCATTGGTGGTGGGGGTGCTGGTTGACGACGCGATTGTCGAAATCGAAAACATCTCGCGCCACCTGGAGATGGGCAAAACCCCGATGCAGGCCGCATTGGAAGCCGCAGACGAGATCGGTATGGCGGTGATCGCCACCACGTTTGCGCTGGTGGCGGTGTTTTTGCCGACAGCGTTCATGGGCGGCATTCCGGGTTTGTTTTTCAAGCAGTTTGGTTGGACGGCGGTGCTCGCGATCTTGGCGTCGTTGGTCGTTGCGCGCTTGCTCACGCCCATGATGGCCGCCTACCTGATGAAGCCCCGTGCCCAGGCCAGCAGCGACCCGTCCAGCAGTGCCCATACAGCACCTGACGGGTGGCTCATGCAGAAGTACCTGGTCACCATGCGTTGGTGCTTGCACCACCGTTGGATCACGGCCTTGGCTTCGGCTGCTTTTTTTGTGGGGTCTGTGTCGCTGGTGCCCTTGCTGCCCACGGGGTTTGTGCCGCCCGCAGACCGCGCGCAAACCATGATCAACCTCGAACTGCCGCCCGGCAGTACTTTGGCCGAAACCGCTGCGGTGGCCGAAGCCGCGCGATTGGCTGCGATGCAGGTCAAAGGGGTGAACAGCATTTTCAGTTCGGTGGGAGGGGGGTCCAGTGGTGACGCCTTCGCACCAGGGGCGGCCGCCGAGGCGCGGCGTGCCGTGTTGACGCTCACCACCGTGCACCGCAACGAGCGCAGCGAATCGCTGCAACAGATCGAGTCTGACATCCGCACGCGCTTGGCAGAGATTCCTGGTGCGCGGTTCCAGGTCGGGCCGCAAGACACGGGCGTCAAGATGCAATTGGTTTTGCGCAGCGAAGACCCTCTGGCCCTCAACGATGTGGCCAAAGCGGTGGAGCGGGATTTGCGCACCTTGCAAGGCATCGGCAACGTCAGCTCCAGCGCTTCTCTGGTGCGCCCGGAAATCATTGTTCGGCCCGATTTCGCGCGCGCAGCAGACCTGGGTGTGACCGCTGCGGCCATCGGGGAAACAGTGCGCGTGGCCACGGCGGGCGATTACGACATCAACTTGCCCAAGCTCAATTTGACGGAACGCCAGGTACCCATCCGCGTCAAGTTGCCCGACGGCGTGCGCGCTGACTTGGCGCAGATCGAGCGCTTGACAGTGCCAGGCAAACACGGTCCGGTGATGCTGGCCAATGTGGCCAGCGTGAGCATGGAATCAGGTCCTGCGCAAATTGACCGGCTCAACCGTGCACGCAACGTCACGTTTGACGTGGAATTGGGCAGCCGTCAATTGGGTGAGGTGAATGACGAATCGCGGGCCTTGCCTGCGCTGCAAAACTTGCCACCCAGCGTGAAGATCGCTGAGTTAGGCGATGCCCAGGAGATGCAAGCCTTGTTCGCCAATTTTGGCGTGGCCATGGCCATCGGCGTGTTGTGCATCTACGGTGTGCTGGTGCTGTTGTTCCACGATTTCATGCAGCCCGCCACCATTTTGATGGCCTTGCCGTTGAGCATCGGTGGTGCTTTTGTCGCGCTGTTGGTGACGCAAAAAGCGCTGTCCATGCCGTCGATGATTGGCCTCATCATGTTGATGGGCATCGTGACCAAAAACTCCATTTTGTTGGTGGATTACGCGATCTTGGCGCGGGGTGCTGGCATGGGGCGTTTTGATGCCTTGGTGGACGCGTGCCACAAGCGCAGTCGCCCTATTGTGATGACCACCATCGCCATGGGGGCGGGCATGATGCCGCTTGCTTTGGGCTGGGGGGCTGACCCCAGCTTTCGCAGCCCGATGGCCGTGGCGGTGATTGGCGGGTTGATCACCTCGACGTTGCTGAGCTTGTTAGTCGTGCCCGCTGCGTTCACGTTCATTGACGATGCGGCAAACTGGATGGGTCGCATCTGGGGGCGTCGCCCGGGGCGCGATACCCGCTGAGGGCCACCAGTCAGTCAGCACTGCCTCAAGGCTGCTGGCGTATTTTTTTGACCAAGGCGGTGGTGGAGTACCCGTCTACAAACGCGATGGTCATGGCGGTGCCGCCGTAGGCCTGCACCACACGCGCTTCCGCCAGCACGGCCATGTCGTAGTCACCGCCTTTGACCAACACGTCTGGCCGCAGTTCGGTGATGATCTCCAACGGTGTGTCTTCGTCAAACCAAGTCACCAGGCTGACCGATTCCAGCGCAGCCATCACCAAGGCGCGATCTTCTTGGCCGTTGAGTGGCCGGTCTGGCCCTTTGCCCAAGCGCTTGGCTGAGGCGTCGGTGTTGAGCGCGACAACCAGGCTGCCTTGTTCGCCAGCGAGTGCGCGTGCTTGTGCAAGGTAGGTCACGTGACCCCGGTGGATGACGTCAAACACCCCGTTGGTGAAGACGATGGGTCTGGGCAGTTGAGCGATCCTGTCCTTCAGTGCCTGGCGTGCGCACAGTTTGTGGACGAAGGCCGGCGGCGGCAACGCACCAGGGGTTGCAGTGGGGGTATCGGGCAAGTGGGGTGGCAAAGTGTCAGGCATGGCGGGAATGCTAGCAGGGCACTGGCAGGTCTTTTTTAAGGGTTCAACCCTGCCAATTCTCAGCTTTACTTTCAACGGTTTGACTCATAATCAGCGCAGACCATGAAATTAGTTGCCGTCAGCTTCAGCACCATACCCTTGGGGCGTCCCTTGCCGTTTGCCCTGCGCAGTTCTGAGGGGATTTTGTTGGCAGGCAAAGGCTATGTGTTCACTGAACGTGAGGCCTTGGAAACCCTGTCGTCGCACGGGTCTTTGTACGCCGATGCCGAGGAAACCAAGCAGTACCGACGCGCTGTGGCGTCGCAGCTCAATGCGTTGGTGAATTCCCAAGACACCACCGTGGGTCAAATCGCGGAATCCACCTTTTCCACCTTTGATGTGCAGTACGCGCCTGTCGCTGGCAAGGTCGAAGAGACGCCACCGGAGAAGGATGACACGGTCGATTGGTTGGACATGCAAAGCCATGCCGATTCGCTGCTGCGCGACCCAAACAGTTTGCGCTTCCTGCACCGCTTGGACCGCCTGCACAAGAGCCTGAGTCACCATGCCAAGCGCAACCCAGACACCACTTTGTTTGCGCTGATCCACCTCACGGCAAGTGAAACCCGTTTTTACAGCGCCACCCATGCCATGTTGGTGTGTGTGATGTGCTCGTTGGCGGCACGTGACGTGCTCAATTGGTCACCCGAGTTGGAAACCGCCATGTCGCGTGCGGCACTGACGATGAACATCGCGATGACCGACCTGCAAGACCAGTTGGTGCTGCAGCACTCGGTGCCAAGCGCAGCGCAGCGGGCCTTGATTGACACCCACGCCTCGCGCTCGGTGGAATTGTTGCAAAAGCGCGGGGTCACGGACCCCATCTGGCTCGGGGCTGTGCTCAGCCACCACAAGGCGGCCTCGGGTCCGCTTGCCGGGCGCGTGCCCGCGCAACAGATTGCGCGCTTGATTCAACGGGCGGATGGCTTTGCCGCGCGCTTGTCACCTCGTGTGTCACGTGCACCCATGGCGCCCTCTGCTGCGATGCAAGCCACTTACTTTGACGAGTCTCGCCAGGTGGACGAGGCAGGTTCTTCGTTGATCAAAGCGGTCGGCATTTACCCGCCTGGTTCGTTCGTCAAACTGGCCAGCAACGAGATTGCCACGGTGGTTCGACGGGGTGTCAACACGCTGACCCCCAAGGTGGCCGTGTTGGTGAACAAGCAGGGCATGCCCACGGTAGAGCCTGCCATCCGTGACACACGCTTGCCTGAGTACCGTATCGTGGCCAGCGTGAGCTACAAGGACATCCGCGTGCGTTCCGACCTGGTTCGCCTGTTGGCCCTGACTTGACGTGTCAGCCGTTTCGGGCTGGTGTGTCAGTCGACACGCTTGCGCCAGCGGATCAATTCTTCCGGCACAGACTCCAGCGCAGGCACCGCGAGCACGCCAGCGATGGGTTTGCGGCTCAAGGCCAAGCAAGGTCCGCAAACCCAAATTTCGATCACCGCGGGCAGTGCTTGTCGCAATTGTTCCAAGCCACCCAGGATCTCGCCAGGGTTCACGTTGTCGTTGAAACTGAGCACAACGATCTGAACTTTGTGAACAGCCGCTGCTTGGACAATGTCGTACACCGGTGTTTGTACACCCAAGGACACGCACCGACAAGCTTCCAGCGTCAGCATGGCCTCGGCCATCAAAATGCCCAGGCCGTTGTACTCTTGCGCAAAGGTGGTCAGCAGGGCGCATGGGACGGTGTCTGCTGCAGGGGTGGGTAAGTTGCCCAATGCGCTGTACAGCACCCGCTTGGCGCTTTCGGTGAAGGCGCGTTGGGCAAAGGTCTGCAAATGGCCACGCAGACCAGCATCACCCACCATCTGGCTCAACGGGGCAACCCGTTCGGTCACGAACCGAGACAAGCCCATTTGCATCTGGCTTTGAGCCAACTGCCGACGCAAGCGGTCAACGTCGTGGCTTTCCACCAAATCCAGGTAGGTTTTGAGGCTCAGGCGCTTTTCGGCGGAATACGCCCGTCGGCCTGATGTGCTGCGGCGCAGTTCCCGCGGCTCGCCCATGCGGGAGAGGGCATCCACATCCAAGTTGACCAATTTGCCTGGGCGGTGCCCAGCGTCCAGCAGGCGCTTGATCAGGCGCAATTTCTCGACTTGATCGCGTGGGTAGCTGCGTTCACCAAACCCATCTCTTCCTGGTTGGGGGAAGTCGTAGCGACGCTCCCATACGCGCAGCGTGTCTTTCGGAATGCCTGTGTCACGTTCGACACTGGCGATGGACAAAAAAGCTTCAGCGTCAGGCGCTGACGGTGTTGAGCCTGACTCAACAGACGAGGTGAAAACGGCTTGCATGGCGATCTTTGGGTGGGCCCCGAGCACGGAGCTGTGCACATCTTTGTTACTTTTTTACGCAGAGCTTACTGGATACCGTAAACAAACATTGCCGTGTCAACAATAGGGTTACCGTCTGCAGGCTGCCGCAGGGTCCGCAGCCATGCCGCGGCATAGGTTGTTTGTATCACAAGGTATCAAAGATCGCATTTTTATCGGACGAATATGGATTTGTTCAATGGTTTGTCCATGCCTTGTTCATGGTCTTGACGCAACAGGCTTGCATTGTGTGAAAAGTAACAATACTATTCGGTAATAAAGTGACTGATTAGTTTTCAAAAACCCCGCCGCCATAGCAACTAAGCCAAATGCAGATAATTCACACTCGGTCTCAGGTTTCACGTCAACTTGGGTGCCAACGGATGACAGCGCATGTGGCCTGGGTGGCCGCTGTGCATTGTTTATTGTCGCGAAGTCTTCCAATCCCTCGTGGTTTGGTTGCCCTCCCGAGGCGGTTCTCCTCCTCCCTCCCTCCCTTGTTCGTCACGGGATGCTTCGCGGCATTTTTATTCCTCGAGGCGAGGGGCGTCGCATGAAGGTCGCCCATCCCTTGAAAGTCGCGGTGATCGGATCGGGCATATCCGGTCTGGCGGTGGCCCACAGCCTCCACGGTCTTGCAGACGTGACCCTGTTTGAGGCGGGCAGCTACTTTGGCGGCCACACCAACACCGTGGACATCCATTTGCCTGGGGTAAACGGCCCTGTCGTTCATGGCGTGGACACCGGCTTTTTGGTTTACAACGAGCGCACTTATCCCAACCTGATCAATTTGTTTGCTGAGTTGGGCGTGCAGACCAGCGCGTCAGACATGTCCTTTTCGGTGCAAGCGCCGGGCGCGGGTGTCAACGGCCGCACGTTGGAATGGAGTGGCAACAACCTCAACACCGTGTTTGCCCAACGCAGCAACCTGCTCAACAGTCGCTTTTGGCGCATGCTGGCTGACGTGGTGCGGTTCAATGCGCTGGCCACACGCCTGGCGCAGCAGGGCAGAGATGCCGAGTTGATGCAACCTTTGGGCGAATTTTTGCGTGAGCACCGTTTCAGCGAGGCCTTTTGCAACTGGTACTTTCTGCCCATGCTGGGGTGCATCTGGAGTTGCCCAACAGACCAGATGTTGCAGTTCCCCGTGGCCACCATGGTGAGGTTTTGCCACAACCATGGGCTGATTCAAATCACCAACCGACCACAGTGGTTCACCGTCACAGGTGGGGCCAAGCATTACGTTCAAAAAATCATTGCCAACGTCAGCGACAAGCGATTGAACACGCCAGTGCGTTTGATTGAACGCAACGCCAGCGCCGACCGTGCGGGTGTGCGTGTGGTGACCGATGGCCGTGTCGAGCATTTTGACAAGGTGGTGCTCGCTACCCATTCCGACCAAGCTTTGGCGCTGCTGCGCGACCCCACCCCAAGCGAGCAGGCCACATTGGGGGCCATCCGCTACCAGGACAACCACGCGGTGCTGCATACCGACGTGACCATGCTGCCGCAACGGCCCTCCGCTTGGGCAGCATGGAATTACGAGCGCGCTGCCGACGTCCACCAGGAATCCGCCCGCGTGTGTTTGCACTACCTGCTGAACCGTTTGCAACCCTTGCCCTTCACCCAGCCCGTGGTCGTGTCATTGAACCCCACGCGCGCGATCAATCCACGCCAAATCCATGGGGAGTTCAGCTACGCCCATCCGGTCTTTGATTTGGCGGCCATCCGTGCCCAGGCAGACCTCCCGCAACTGCAAGGCCAGCAGCACACGTATTTTGCGGGTGCATGGATGGGTTATGGCTTTCACGAGGACGGACTCAAAGCGGGCTTGGGTGCCGCACGGGCCCTGCTCAAGCAAACGGTCGCCACATGACGATGCCCTTGCCCACTTGCCCGGAAGTTGTTGAACCCCTGATCGGCTTTGGGCAGGTGAGGCACACCCGCCTCAAGCCTGCACGCCATGCGTTTGCCTACCCGACTTATTTTTTGATGCTGCCGATGCGCAGCCTGCAATCCAAATTGAATTGCTATTCAAATGATAGCAATGTACGCCCGCAGCCGTTGCCGGTACCCGGGTTTTCAATCAATGAATTTGCGGCGCTCAGTTTTTTCGACGCAGACCATGGTGATGGACGCGGTCCCCGCGAAGGCGGTGCCCTGGCTTGGCTGGATGAACTGTTGATGTGTGAAGGCATCCTGGACGCGGATGGCGAGGTGTGGCTGCATTGCTACCCGCGTGTGTTGGGGTACACCTTCAAACCCGTGAGCTTTTGGTATTGCCACCGTGCTTCTGGCGAACTCCGCGCCATCGTGGTCGAGGTGAACAACACGTTCGGCGAGCGGCATTGCTATTTGTTGGACAAGCCGCATTACGGACAAGAACTGCATGCGGCCAAAACCTTTCATGTCTCGCCTTTTTGTGAAGTGCAGGGGCGGTACCGCTTTCGGTTCATGCGCACGGTGCATGGTGACGTTCAGCGTACCGTGGTGCGCATAGACCACGACGACGCTTCTGGGCCGCTGCTGCAAACCAGTGTCAGCGGTGACCTTCAACCCCTGAATGCCCAAGCAGTTCGCCGTGCTGTGTGGCGCTACCCCGCGATGACGTTCGGACTGATCGCGCGCATCCATTGGCAAGCCTTGAAGTTGGCCCTCAAGCGTGTGCCTTATGTCAGCAAGCCAACACCTCCCAAAGCCTTTGTGACCCGATGAACGTGATTCACCAAGATCCGACCATGAACACCACCACCGCCAGTACCCCAGCGCTCGACCCCCTGATGCCGCCTGCCAACGCGCCCGCCACAGCACGTCGTGCGATCAAGTTGCTGCAACGCCTGCGCCACGGCAGCCTCACCCTGCAATGGCCCGATGGCAGTCTGCAACACTTCGGCTCGCACGACCCGCAAGGCAAAGCACCTTCGGCACAACTGTGCTTGCACAACTGGAAAGTGTTTGCCGCAGCCATGCGTTCCGGTGACATTGGCTTTGCCGAAAGCTACATGGCCGGCGACTGGACAACCCCCCACCTGACCGACTTGCTGGAGCTGTTCATCTGCAACCGCCAAAGCATCGAAGAGGTGATTTACGGGCATTGGTTTGGTCGACTGATTTACCGCATACAGCACCTCTTCAATCGCAACACCCGCACCAACAGCAAAAAGAACATCCACGCGCATTACGACCTGGGCAACGCGTTCTACGACCTGTGGCTGGATGACACCAAAAACTACTCCTCAGCTTGGTTCGAAGGTGACCGCACCCGACCCATGGTGGAAGCCCAGCATGCCAAGGTGCGCCGTGCGCTGCGCATGTCAGGGGTTCAGCCCGGCAGCCGTGTGCTGGAGATCGGCTGTGGCTGGGGTGCGTTGGCTGAAAAGGCCGCCACCGAATTCAACGCCAGTGTGACCGGCGTGACGCTCAGCACCGAGCAGCTGGCTTACGCCCAGGCACGCATGGACCGCCTCGGCTTGGCCAGCCCGACCCAAGCTGACTTGCGCTTGCAAGACTACCGCGACATCAACGACGGCCCTTATGACGCCATTTGCTCCATCGAAATGGTGGAGGCCGTGGGGCGTGAGTACTGGGCGACCTACTTTCAATCCATCCATCGCTTGTTGAAGCCTGGGGGTCGCGCTTGTGTGCAAAGCATCGTGATTGACGACAACTTGTTTGAGCGCTACATCCGTTCCACTGATTTCATCCAGCAGTACATCTTTCCTGGTGGCTGTCTGCCGTGTCCGCGCGAGTTTCGCGCAGAAGCGCGCAAGGCAGGGTTGGAGGTTGTCGATGAATTGGCCTTTGGCTTGGATTACGCTGAAACCTTGAGACGTTGGCGCGAGCAATTCATGGCTGAAAAGGCTCGGGTGCTTCAGCAGGGCTTTGATGAACGCTTTGTTCGGCTGTGGGAGTTTTACCTCGCTTACTGCGAGGCCGCGTTCACCCGCGCCAACATCGACGTGGTGCAATTCACGCTCCAAAAACCGCAGCAGGCGAGCTGATGCGCCGCTCTCGTGCCCCTGTGTTTTGGCGGTCGTTGACTGTGGCGTTGGCGCTCAGTGCGTCGTTTGCCTCTTTTGCCTCCTGGGCGACGGCCGTGCCCGCCAACGTGTCCGGCGTGCGCCCGTTGGGTGCTGCCAAGTTGACCGTGTTTGGCTTCGAGGTCTACCACGCCCGCCTTTGGGCAGGCCCTGAGTTTGACCGTGACGACTACGCCCGCCATCCGCATGTGCTGGAGCTCACTTACTTGCGAGACTTCAAAGGGCGGGCGATTGCAGAGCGGTCTCTCAAGGAGATGCGAGGCGTGGACGCGTTCACCGATGCCCAGGCGCAGGCTTGGTTGGCGGCCCTCACGCAAGCGCTGCCCGATGTGAAAAAAGGGGACAGACTTGCCGGCATCTACCAGCCTGGAAAAGCCTTGCGCCTGCTGTTCAACGACACCCCCTTGCCTGTCTTGAACGACCCTGTGCTGGCCAGAATTTTCATGGGCATTTGGTTGTCACCCCGCACATCAGAGCCCGCCATGCGTGAAGCCCTGCTGTCTGGCGTCAACCGTTGATCGGCAGACCATGAACGCGGTGGCATCGCCATTCACTCGGGCTGCTTGTCGGCGTTATGGCCTCATGGGCTTGCCGCTGGCGTTCGTGGCGTTGCCTTTGTACGTGGTATTGCCCAACCACTATGCCCGAGAGTTTGGTGTGCCGCTGGCCACCTTGGGGGCGCTGTTGCTGGTGGTTCGACTGTTGGATGCGGTGACCGATCCTTTGCTGGGCCGATGGATCGATGCCCTGTTTTGGCGTTCTCACCAAACGGTGTTGCAACATGCCTTGGGCGCCGCAGTGCTGCTGTGCGCAGGGTTTGGTGCGCTGTTTTTTCCACTGATGACCACGCGGTCTGGGCTGTTGTGGTGGGCTGGCGGCGCGTTGGTGGTTACCTATGCTGCGTACAGTTTTTTGACCATTGCCCACCAGTCTTGGGCAGCCCGTCATGGGGGGGATGAGGTGCAACGCAGCCGCATCGTGGCCAGCCGTGAAGTGTTGGGCTTGGTTGGCGTGCTGATCGCGTCGGTACTGCCCACCTGGCTTGGTTTGCCCTCGACCGTGGTGGTCTTTGTGCTTGCCACGGGCTTGGGCTTGATGGCTTGGCGGGCTTCGCCTCCACCTCAAGCCATGCTTGCATTGCCAACAGATCGACGCGTGCCTGCCGCGCTTGGGGCGCCACTTCGCAATCCAGCGTTCAGGCGGTTGTTGTTGGTGTTTTCGCTCAATGGGATAGCCAGTGCCGTGCCCGCTACCTTGGTGCTGTTTTTTGTGCAAGACCGGCTTCAAGCGCCACTTGCGCTGCAGCCCGCGTTTTTGGGGGTGTACTTTGTGTGTGCCGCGTTGTCGATGCCGATGTGGCTGCGTCTGGTGACCCGCTTGGGGTTATTGCACACCTGGCTGATGGGCATGCTGCTGGCCATCACGGTGTTCCTGGCGGCCATGTCGTTGGGCACCGGAGATGCCATGCCATTTTTGTTGATTTGCGCGTTGTCTGGCGCCGCCTTGGGCGCCGACATGGCTTTGCCCAGTGCGTTGTTGGCCGGCGTGATTCAAGCGTCTGGAGAGGGCCACCAGGCGGAGGGTTCGTACCTGGGGTGGTGGAACTTTGCGACCAAACTCAATTTGGCGCTGGCGGCGGGCCTGGCGTTGCCTTTGCTGGGATGGTTTGGGTACACCCCTGGTGAGCAAGACCCCAAAGCTTTGCTTGCCCTCAGCACCGCCTACTGTCTCTTGCCGTGCGTGCTCAAAGCTTGTGCAGCGCTGTGTCTTTACGTTTTATTGATCAGGAAAACACCATGACCTCACGCCTTTTGCGCCCACGCCGGCGCCTGTTGACGGCAGCCCTCACGGGCCTGGCGTTGGCGTCACCGTTGCTGCTGTCGGGGTGTGCGGGTCCACAGCTGTTGGATTACGCCGCAGAGAAGCCCGCTTTTGATTTGCGCCACTATTTTGACGGTGTGGTGGACGCGCACGGCGTGTTCACTGACCGCAGTGGCAAGGTCGTGAAACGCTTCACGGTGGTCATGCGATGCACGTGGTCGACAACGGCGGATGGCCATGAAGAGGGAGTGCTGGACGAAGACTTCACTTATGCCGATGGCAGCCATCAAAAGCGTGTGTGGCGTCTGCGTCGTGTCGCCGGTGACATGCCCAATGGTCCTGCGCACTACGTGGGGCGTGCTGACGATGTGGTGGGTGAAGCGCAAGGCGCTGAAAGCGGCAACGCTTTTCGATGGGGCTACACCTTGCGTTTGCCTGTGGATGGCAAAGAATACGAAGTTCAGTTTGATGACTGGATGTACCGCATGGACGACCGTGTGGTGCTCAACAAAGCCACCATGAGCAAGTTTGGCATTCGCCTGGGCGAAGTGACCCTGTCATTCGCCAAACGGTAAACCGCCATGTCCCTCAATCCCCCGTTGACCGATTGGCATGGCAAAACCGTGTGGCTGCTGGGTGCCTCCACGGGCATCGGTTGCGCCACGGCGGCTGCACTGCACGCCCAAGGCGCCCAGGTGATCGTTTCTGCACGCCATCAGCCTACATTACTGGCGTTTGAGCATGCCCACCCGGGTGCTCGTGTGTTGCCACTGGACTCTACTGACAAGCAAGCTGTCAAAGCCGCTGCAGACAAGGTGTTTGCCCAAGGCCGCTTGGACGTCGTGGTGTATTGCGCGGGCTACTATTCAGAGCAGCGCGCCACCGCTTTCCACTTGGCCGAGATGGAACGGCATTGGCAAGTGAACTACGTCGGTGCGCTGTACCTGTTGGACGCGGTTCTGCCCCGGCTGATCCAGCAGGGCCAAGCCCACATCAGCTTGGTCAGCAGCGTGGCTGGGTACAGAGGCTTGCCGCAATCGTTGGCCTACGGTCCAACCAAAGCGGCTTTGACCAACCTGGCGGAAACGCTGCACAGCGATTTGGCAGACCATGGGGTTGGGGTCAGTGTGATCAACCCTGGGTTTGTTCGCACCCCATTGACAGCTCAGAATGAATTCAAGATGCCCGCCCTGATTTCGCCGGAACAAGCGGCTGCGGAAATCCTGTCCGGCTGGGCCCGAGGAGAGTTTGAGATTCACTTTCCCAAGCGGTTCACACGCTGGATGAAGGTGCTTCGTGTGCTGCCCAACGGGCTCTATTTCCGCATCATCGCCAGGCTGCGCAGTCCCTCTGTTCCAGACCTGCCGGTGCGAGCCCAGGCTTCGGCCGTGCAGCGCGATACTTGAACCATGCGCCCCAACACCGAGCCCTTTGCGACACCCCCCATGGCTGTTCAGCAGGTGGTGGAATTTTTTGAACAACTGTCGCCGCAGCGTGTGGCTGACATGGCAGCCGTTTACACGGAAGACGCACAGTTCAAAGACCCGTTCAATGAAGTCCACTCGCTTGCAGACATTCAGGGCATTTTTGAGCACATGTACCGAGCGCTGTCTGAGCCCCGCTTTCGGATCACCGAGCGCATCACGCAAGGGCAGCAGTGCTTTTTGGTGTGGGAGTTTCATTTTCGATTTCTGAACTTTCGCCCACACGAGGTGCAAACCATACGCGGTGGATCACACCTCCGGTTTGCGGCAGACGGGCGGGTTTGCTATCACCGGGATTACTGGGACGCTGCAGAGGAGCTTTACGAAAAGTTGCCCGTGGTGGGCGGTTTGATGCGTTGGTTGAAGCGGCGCGCCACTCAGTGATTTCCAGCAGTGGTCGGTTGGCTCATGCCTGATAGCATCACCACGCATGACGTACTTCACTTTCACAGGCGCTGTGGCGCTGGTCATGGGCTTGCTGTGTTCACCTTGGGCGCAGGCGCAGGCCACGGCAGCGGCTTTTCCCAACAAGCCGATCCGCGTGGTCATCGGCTTTCCCGCTGGTGGGCCTTTGGACCAGCATGCCAGGTTGCTCACCGACAAGTTGCAAGCGGTGCTGGGACAACCGGTGATGATCGACTACAAGGCGGGCGCGGGTGGCATCGTGGGGGCCCAAGAGGTGATGAAGGCCCCGGCTGATGGCCATACCCTGATGTTGGCCAACACGGGGGTGATGGTGATCAACCCCGGGCTCTACAGCAAGCTGCCGTATGGCACGCTCAAAGATTTTGTGCCTGTGGCGCGTACCGCCATGCAGCCTTTGGCGTTGTTGGTCAATCCCAAGGTCCCGGTGAGCAGCCTTCAGGATTTCATGGCCTACGCGCGTACCCGTCCTGGACAGGTGAACTATGGCTCGGCAGGCAACGGTGGCATCAGCCATTTGGTGCCTGAGATGTTCAAGACCGCCACGGGCCTGTTCTTGGTGCACATCCCCTACCGGGGCAGTGCGCCCGCATTCACTGATCTGATGGGGGGGCAGGTGCAGTTCATGGCCGAGTCGATTCCTCAGGCGGCCAACTACCACAAGCAAGGCAAGGTCAGGGCGCTGGCCGTGACCAGTGCGCAACGCAATCCCGCCTTGCCCGATGTGCCAACGGTCATCGAGTCTGGCCTGAAAGGTTTTGAGGTGGTGGGCTTTTACGGTTTCTTGGCGCCATCAGGCACGCCCCGCGATGTAGTGGCAAAGCTCAGTGACGCGTTCAAGCAGGTGTTGACCATGCCCGATGTGCGCAACCGCATGGTGGCGCAAGGGGCAGACCCGGCGTTCATGGGGCACGAAGAGTTTGCGCAGTTCTTGGCCGCGGAGTTGCCACGCTGGGCTCAGGCCGTTCGCGCCTCGGGGGCCAAGGCGGACTGAAGAAAGGGCCTTGCGCAGGCCCGGGCTTGACTCAGGAGGGTTTGGTGTCGATGAAACTTTGGCGCAACATCAACTTGTCTTGCAGTTTGGCCAAATTCGCGCAGTCGCTGCGCCAATCAATGTCTGGAAAGCGAAAGTCCAGGTAGCCCAAGGCACAGCCCACTGCAATGTCGGCCAAGCTCAGGTGGATGCCTGCGCAAAAGGGCTTGTCGCCCAGCCCTCGGCTCATGGCTTTCACGCTGGCGTGGACTTTGCCCAGCTGCCGGTCAATCCAGGCTTGGCTGCGTTCGGTGTCCTTGCGCTCGGCCCAGGTGGCTTCCAGTCGGGCCAAGATGGCGGCATCCAACAGGCCATCGGCCAAGGCTTCCCATGTTTTGACTTCAGCGCGCTCACGGCCCAGGGCAGGAATGAGTTTGCCCACAGGGGACAGCGTGTCTACGTATTCGACGATCACGCGTGAATCGAACAGCGCCTCTCCGCCTTCCATGATCAAGCAAGGCACCTTGCCCAAAGGGTTGGCATCGGAAATCGTTGTGTCTGCAGCCCAAACGTTCTCTTGAACGAAGTGGTAGTCCAGCTTCTTTTCGGCCATGACAGCGCGAACTTTGCGGACATAAGGACTGGTGACGGCACCTATCAGTTTCATACGGTCAATGTGGTTACGGTTGATTTCATTCTATCGGGTGGACCGGCGGTTTTGATTGTTCTGTCCTGTACAAAGTGCATCGCTGGCCCATCTCAGGTGTGCGACCTACAATCCTGGGATGACTTTCTCACCTGTTTCTGCCCTGTCGCCACTTGATGGCCGTTATGCCAACAAACTTGCCAAGCTGCGCCCCTTGATGAGCGAGCAAGGCTATATGCACCGCCGTGTGCAGGTCGAAGTGGCCTGGTTCATTGCGCTGAGTGATGCTGGATTCGCTGAATTCAAGCCGTTCTCTCCAGGAGCACGCACTTACTTGCTGAGCTTGGTGAAAAACTTTTCGGCTGCCGATGCCGAGGCGATCAAAGAGATCGAAAAAACCACCAACCACGATGTCAAAGCGGTGGAATACTGGATCAAATCGAAATTCGACGCCCGGCCCGAATTGCAGACTGTCGGTGAGTTTGTGCACTTTGCTTGCACGAGCGAGGACATCAACAACACCAGCCACGCCTTGCAAATCAAGGGCGCCCGTGAACTGGTGATCTTGCCCGCCATCGATGCCTTGATTGTCAAGTTGCGTGAGATGGCGCAAGCCTATGCTGACATCCCCATGCTCAGCCGTACACACGGCCAAACGGCCAGCCCCACCACGGTGGGCAAAGAGGTGGCCAATGTGCTGGTGCGCTTGTCTGCTGCCCGTGAAAAGATTGCCAAAGTGCCGTTGATGGCCAAGATGAACGGTGCTGTGGGCAACTACAACGCGCACCTGTCGGCCTGGCCTGATTTTGATTGGGAGGCATTCAGTCGCACCCTGATCGAGACGCCCGAGCCTTTAGGGCTGGGACTGACCTTTCAGCCTTACAGCATCCAGATCGAACCGCACGATTACATGGCCGAGTTGTTTGATGCCGTGGCCCGTGCCAACACCATCATGATCGACTGGTCGCGTGACGTGTGGGGTTACGTGAGTTTGGGTTACTTCAAGCAGCGGCTCAAGGCGGGTGAGATTGGCTCGTCCACCATGCCGCACAAAGTCAACCCCATCGATTTTGAAAACGCCGAGGGTAATTTGGGTTTGGCCAATGCGCTGTTGAAGCACTTGAGCGAAAAGTTGCCCATCAGCCGCTGGCAGCGCGACCTGACGGACTCGACGGTGTTGCGCAACATCGGTGTGGCCCTGGGGTATGCCGCACTGGCTTACCAGTCGTTGCTGACGGGCATGAACAAACTCGAAATCAACGAAGAAGCGCTGGCCGCCGATCTGGACGCAGCCTGGGAAGTCTTGGCGGAACCCATCCAAACCGTGATGCGTCGTTATGGTGTGCAGGGTGCCTATGAGAAGCTCAAGGAAGTGACCCGTGGCAAAACCATCACGGCTGCTGACTTGCACGGGCTGATC
>CAZHDP010000003.1:29464-34607 GCA_964531605.1 uncultured Burkholderiaceae bacterium
CTGATCCGCTCATTGGACATCCCCGAAGCCGAGAAGCAGCGCCTGCTGGCCATGACGCCTGGCAGCTACACCGGCAAAGCGGCAGAACTCGCGCGCCGCGCCTGAGCATGGCTTGTACCTGCTGACATGGCACTCAAATCCACCATCTTCAAGGCGAACTTGCAAATCGCCGACATTGACAACAACTACTACGCCGACCATGCGTTGACTTTGGCACGCCACCCCAGCGAAACCGATGAACGCATGATGATTCGCCTTGTCGCGTTGGCGTTGAACGCCCACAAGCTGGAGTCCGTGCTGGGCGGAGACGGGACCCTCGCTTTTGGCGCGGGCTTGTCCAACCCCGATGACCCGGACGTGAGCCTGCGTGACTACACGGGTCAAACAAGGTTATGGATCGAAGTGGGCCAACCAGAAGAGAAGCCCATCACCAAGGCGTGCAGCAAGGCCGATGAGGTGCTGCTGTATTGTTTCAACCACGCCGCTGAAGTCTGGTGGCGAGCCATTGAAACCAAACTCACCCGGTTGGACAAATTGAAGGTCTACCGTGTGCCCACGGTGGCCTCGCAGGCGTTGGCATCGCTGGCCCAGCGCAGCATGCAGTTGCAAGCGACGGTGCAAGAAGGTGCTTTGATGCTCGGGGACGGTACGCACACCGTTGACATGGAGTGCGTTCGCTGGAAGTAGTGCCTGCGGTCGTCTGATCAGGCCACGTGTTCGGGGCCTTTGTCCATTCCACTCCCCTCAGCCGCGCGCTCTGCATATTTGTTAAAACGCCAAGCCGTGTCTTCTTGGGTGATGCGGCGCCACACCACGCGTTTCTGTGCTGGGCTCATTTCGGTCCACAGTTGCACTTCTTCAAAACTGCGACCACAGCCTTTGCATTCTTCGTCTCCCTGGCTGGTCGAACAGATGGCGATACACGGGGTGTCAGGGGTGCTTTGGTACCAGACCTTCCAGGCGGCAAGCGCTTTGGGTGGGAAGGATTGTTCGTCTGCCTCGACTTCACGGTAGTACACCAGCAGGGCGTACACCTCAGCCAACGCACGCAATTCAGCGCAAAGGGTCACGCCATCTGGTGACGGGCTGCGCTCACGCCAAAAGTTGATGGCGGCTTCGATGTCGGTGATGTGTATTCCAGCCATGGTCTCTTCAAGTGGGGAGGCTGATGATAGCCGTTTGATTCCCGGCGCACCGCGGTGTACAGAACCTCAGCGTTGCTGTGCTTGGGTTTTGACGAGTTCTTTCAGCTGGGCCTCGACTTCACGCAGCCGGGTGTCAATGATGGACGCCTCAATGTGGTCGCCTGCCTGGGTGCCCAGGCCCACTTTGCGGGCGTGATCCTGGGCCGCTTTGAACCGGTCGACTGCGGCGGGCAAGTCCAGTTGTGCGGCTTGCACTTCTGCCTCGGCTCGGATGGCGAGCAGACCTTGGTTTTGGGCTTGCGCAACGCGTGCCAGGGCTTGCCAAGCGCCCGCATCGTTGGGATGCCCATGGACCCATGATTGGAGCTTTTGCAGGGTATCTGCCAGCCAGGCTTGCGCTTCGCCAGACACACGTGCGCTCGCGTTTGTGCCCAACGTTTGTTGTCGCCATTGAAGTGCGGTTTGGGCTTGCAGCAGCAGCTCGGGCCTGTCTGGGGCCGAGCGGTCCAGCATGGACGCCGCCCGCGCTGCATCCCCCTGTTGCAGCGCCACTTCAATGCCGAGCAGCCGCGTCAAGCGCTTGGCTTCTTTGTCAAACCGGGTGAGCGGTGTGAGCTCGCCCAGCCAGCGCTGTGCTGCTGGTAAGTCTCGCAATTTCAGGCTGGCCAGTACGGCACCGTAGCGCACAGCAACTTGTTTGGCTTGCTGATTGTTGAGCATGGAGACCGTGTTCAACTCTGCTTCTTGCAACCAGGTCCGCAAGCCATCCACCCCAGGATCGGCCAGGATGCGCGCACGCGCGGCCATCATGCCGTGGGTGATGTCGAGGTCAGTTGATGAGCCCGCATGGCTTGAGGCGAGCCCTGGCGACGTGTGTCCTGCATGCGGTAGGTGCACCGATCGCGTGTCATCACTGCCCAGCCGCAATTGCATGTCCGCGATACGCTGACTGGTCAGCGGGTGGCTGCGGAGGTAAGGGTAGGCGCCGTTGTCGTTGAGCCGCGAGGACAGTTGCAGCTTTTCAAACATGGTGACAAAAGCCTGTGGCGTGAAGCCAGCCTGCGTCATCACGTTGTAGCCCACGCGGTCTGCCTCTCGCTCCATGTCACGCGAAAAGTTCAACTGACTTTGCATGGCCAGTGCCTGACCGCCAGCCATCATGGCGTTGGCGGCATTGGGGCTTTTGCTCGCGGCGAGCGCGCCCAGCACCATCGCGGCGATGACCAGCGGGGTTTGCCTGTCCTGTTGGGTTGTGAGTCGGGAGATGTGCCGCTGGGTCACGTGGCTGAGCTCGTGTGCCAGCACAGAAGCCAACTCGTCTCGGCTGGCGACCAAACCAATCAAGCCCAGGTGCACACCCATGTATCCCCCTGGCAGGGCAAAGGCATTCACACTGCGGTCCCGGATCAGCATCAAACCCCAGGCAAAGCGTTCTTCCATCTCTGGTGTCAACTCGCCTCGTGCCCGCGCTGCGGCTTGCAGTGGGCCCCAAATGGCTTGAACGTAGTCGCCCAACAGTGGGTCATCAACAAAATCAGGGTCGCGGTAGATTTCCCTCGCGATGCGGTCACCCAATTTGCGTTCGACCGCCAAACTCATGTCGCCACCGTCACCCAGGGTTGGCAGTTGGGCGGGCACGGGCTGTGCGGTCAAGACCAAGGTGCAGGCCAATGCGCTCACCCAATGCTTGGCACGGTGGCGTTGAAAACCTGGTGGTGTGGGCGATGCAAGTGACATTGGAAAGCAGAGGCAGGGGGCCATTTCACTGTCTTGAGCGTGATGATGCCCTGTTTGGATGTCCACTGTGTAAACTCAGTTCCATGACTGGACTCACCCATTTTGACGCCCAAGGGCAAGCTCACATGGTAGACGTAGCGGCCAAGGCCAGCACGCACCGCATCGCGATTGCCGTGGGACGCATTGAGATGTTGCCCGCCACCCTGGCCCTGATCCAAAGTGGGACGGCCAAAAAAGGCGATGTGCTGGGCATCGCGCGCATTGCAGGCATTCAGGCTGCCAAAAAAACCAGTGACCTGATCCCCCTTTGCCATCCGTTGGCGTTAACTCGGGTTGCTATCGAATTGGAAGCGGTAAATGGCGCAGATACTGCGGCACCATCTGTTTTTTGTACAGCTACGGTCGAAACGGTCGGGCAAACCGGGGTTGAGATGGAGGCGCTGACGGCCGTTCAGGTGGCATTGCTGACCGTGTACGACATGTGCAAGGCGGTAGACCGCGGCATGACCATCACAGGCGTGACCTTGTTGGAAAAGCATGGCGGTAAGTCGGGCAGTTTTGTTGCCGATCGGGCCTGACATCGCCGACGGAGTGTCTCACTGAGTGGCTCAGTTAGGCAGCTTGATGGCCGCTTGGTGGACCTGATCCGCCCAGGCTCGGTGCTCCGCAGGAAAAGCAGCCTGGAAACGTTGCAAGAACCACAAGGCTTCTTCGTGCTGTCCCAGCATCACCGCGCTTTCGATCACTTTTTGAATCACCACCGACTCTGGTGAAAAGTGCAACACGGTTTTGGCCAATGTGTTGACCTGGGTTGCGTTTGCCTGCGTCAAGGGCGTGGTGGTCAATTCAGCAAATTGAACATTTGCTTGAAACAACCGAGAGCCTCGGATGTGGTTCAAGGTGTCGTCCTTGTAGTTGGGACTGCGCTGTGCGTAAGGCAAAAATACTTGGCTGATGCGGTGGTAGTCCCAGGCAATGCTACAAAAAACAGCTATCAAAACTGTAGCTGTAAAGCCTTTGAAATAAAGCCGAAAGGTCGTTTTCAGTTTATTTTTTCGAGCGGCCAAGGCTTCTTGTGGCGTGTTGGGAGGCGCTGTGCGAGTGGGGGGCATTTGTGAATGTCGGTGCCACAGCAATGCCACACTGGCCAGTGCCACCAGTTGGAAGGGGCCGTACCACAGGGGGTATTCCAACAGGCTGTGCAACAGCAACATCGACAGCATGGCCCAAGCCAGTTGCCGCGTTGCGTCGGTTTCGGTATCAGGGCGCTGCTGAACCACCCAAATCAACGTGGCCAGGCACACCACTGCAGCCACGGGTACCCCCCACGAAACGGCGAGGTGCAACGGAAGGTTGTGCGCGTTGTCGAGGATGGCGCAAAAGCGGGTGTCGTCGTAGAGGGTCACAAAATGGGCGTAAGCCAGTTCACCCCAGCCCCAACCGGTCCAAGGGCGCTCGGCAATCAGGTGCATCACGTTGGACCACAAGGCCATGCGGCTGCTGCAAGGCTCATCCCCTTGCGCCAAGCGCGTGAATGCGGTGGTTTGCGTGAACCCCCATTGGACCAACACGAAGGCCATCGCACCGTACAACGGCAGCGCCAACCCGTTGAGCCATCGGGTCAGCGGTGGCAAACTGCGCCACCACAGTACCCCCCAAGCTACCACCATGCCCATGCCGACGAGCCCTGTGCGCGAAGCGGAGGCAGCATTGCCAGCCATCAGGATCGCCAAAACCAGGCCACAGAGGGGGACCTGCCAAAACGAACCTGCAAAAGACTGGCGTGACAGATAAAGCAAGGCGGCAAACCCGAGTACCGTCAAGTCTGCAAACAGGTTGCGCTGTCGCAAATTGGCATACGCGACGCCATCAGAGGCAGAAACCCATGGTTGAAGGTCAGCCGTCCAACCTGTCAGTTGTCCCAGGGCCATGCCGCTGCTGATCACCGCCGCGATGACCAAGGACCAGGTCAATCCCGCCGTGCTCACTGAGAGGCGGTCGGCTGCAGGAACAGGTATCAACCGCACCCAGGCCAAGGTGGCCATCAAGCCGGTGAGCACACTCTGTAGCACCCAGGGCGCTGGCCCCAGGGTCAAGGGTGCCAGCCAGGGGAGTGCCAACGCCACGGCGACGGCGGCGATGACTTCCCTGTGGTTCAAAAACCGTCGCCTTTCAAATGTCCCAGAACTTTCCCATGGGCATTCACCACAGCGACCCAGTCTTGTCTTGCAATGATGGGCAGGTACTTCAGATCCTTGGGT
>CAZHDP010000004.1:0-27068 GCA_964531605.1 uncultured Burkholderiaceae bacterium
GTTGAAGCTGTTGAGGTAAAGCTTGAAAGATTTGCTCTCAATGATGTGGGTGGAGTCAGCCGGCACGGTGATGTGGGCCAACGCGATCTGGGGCTTGCCACGCGGGTTGAGCCAACTCAGTTCGTAAGCCGTCCACACATCAGCGCCCAAAAAGGGCAAGGGGCGAGAGCCATCCACGTCAATGCCAATCTCGGCACGCTTGGGGGCCCGCGGGATCGGGAACAACAGCGACGCGTCGTACTGGTCAACATATTGCGCAGACTTGCCCAGAGGTGACTGCTCAGGCAACTGGCCAGAAGTGTTGTTGGGCAAGGGATCAGAAGGCGGTGGTGTCTGGGTCATGAACAGGCAGAGAAGAAGGCAGGTCACCGGCGTCTTGCAGGTGCGTGAGCAGCGGAGGGAGGATGCGTGTCACCACGCCCGGAGGGAGGTCGTGCCCCATGCCCTCAATGCCCACCAAGTGCGCACCAGGGATGCGGCTGGCGGTATCGACACCACACGCAAAAGGGACCAATGGGTCGTGGTGGCCGTGGATGACCAAAGTCGGACAGGTGATGAAATGCAGTTTTTTGGCTCGCCTGCGGCTGTCGCCTGCAATCGCCACGATTTGGCGAACAGTGCCTGACGGGCTGTAGCACCGCTCGTAGGCCCTCAAAATACCGGCACGCACAGCGGTCTCATCTGCCGGAAAGTCGCGACTGCCTATTGTCTTGAACACACGTGCCATGTGGTTCACGACGTCTTCGGCCCGGTGACTGATCGGACGGCTGAAGATCACCTTCATCACCTCGCGGGACGGCCCTGGCAAACCGCGCGCACCGCTGCTGCTCATCAAACTGGTGAGGCTGAGCACCCGCTTGGGGGCCATCAGCGCAACGCGCTGAGCGATCATGCCCCCCATGGACATGCCCATCACGTGCGCTTGTCGAATGCCCAAGGCATCCAGCACCCCGAGAGCGTCTCTCGCCATGTCTTTGAGCGTGTACGGTGGTCGAATCTGCAAGCCCAGCTGGTGTTTGACGGTCGCCCACAGCAAGTTGGGAACTCCCTTGTCATCCAACTTGGTCGACAAACCCACATCCCGGTTGTCAAAACTGACCACACGGTAACCTGCGGTGACCAGCCCATCGACAAGGTCGGTCGGCCAAGCCACCAATTGCAGGCCCAAACCCGAGATAAGCAACACGGTGGGGCGATCCTCGGCCAAGTCACCGGGCCCCGAGTCTTCGACCCCGATGGTGATGCCGTTGGCGTTGACGCTGCGCGGGGTCACTTGAACTCTCGCTCACGCAGCCATTTGGTGGCGATCCATTTCTCACCCGCAACCACTGGCGCGCCGCCGTGCAAAGACTGGGTGATGGGGTGGGGTCGGTTGTAATTGAAAAACACGGCATTGCCGCGCTTGGGACCCACCGCAAAATGGACGTCAGGGAAGGTGGTGCCTCCACCCTTCTCGGGGTCATTCAGGTACATCACGACGGTGCCTACACGCTGCCCACCGCGGGTCAAAATGCTGGGCGTACCGGGCTCTTTGGGGTCAAAGTAATCGTAATGGGGTTTGTACTCGGCGCCGGGATGGTAATTCAACACCTGCATGCCTTCACCGTTTTCGATTGGCCAATTCAGCAAGCGGCCAATGCGGGCCTCAATGCGGCTGACCATGGCGTTTTCACCACGTTGAAAGAACATGCCCTGGCTGGTGCGGTCCGCGTTGACTTCTTCGCCACCGGTCTGTGTGGACACGGTCAGCGATCGGGCCATGCGTGGCTTGGCGGCTTCGATCAAGGCATCGCATTCTTCGCCACTCAAAAAGTCGCCCAAGATGACGATACGCGGTGTGGTCATGGCCCCCAACACGCTGACCCGGCGGTCGCCTAAGTCGAGGAACAAGGGCGTCTCTGACAAATCGATGTCGGGTACCGGCAGCTCGGGGGGCAGGTCTCTGGCCTCGGCCTGCGCTTTCAAGTGGGCCTGCAAGGTGGATTCCATGGCGTCCATGGCCACGTCTTCTTGCCAGCCGGCGTCGACCATGGACTTGAGCACATCATCGGGCTGGCAACCTGCGGTGGCCTGGTCAATGATCCACTGTCGCAGCTGGGGCGTCACGTTTTGCGTTGTCATCCTGCCTCCCTCAGGGTCAATCTTGAATTTTTCGCCGAAAGACCCACCGCTCTGGCGTGGACGCCTCAGGCGCATGGGCATAGCCTTCCAGGTCAAACCCCTTGAGCTTGTGGGCCACGGCGATGCGGTGCTGCACCGCATACCGCACCATCAAACCACGGGCCCGCTTGGCCAAAAAGCTGATCACCTTGTATTTACCGCCTTTGAAATCCTCAAACACGCACTCCAGCACGGGCGCTTTCAGCGCTTTGCGGTCAACGGCCTTGAAGTATTCCTGCGAGGCCAGGTTCACCACCACGGGAGAGGTGTCGTCGGCCAGACGCTGGTTGAGGTACTCGGCCAATTGACTGCCCCAAAACTTGTACAGGTTGTGGCCAGCAGCCGTTGCCAACGCGGTGCCCATCTCCAAACGGTAGGGCTGCATCAGGTCCAGCGGGCGCAACACGCCGTACAGGCCACTCAGGATGCAGACGTGCGCCTGCGCCCAATCGAGCTCTTTGGCTTTGAGGGTTTTCGCATCGAGCCCTTCATACACATCGCCATTGAAGGCCAATACCGCCTGCTTGGCATTGTCAAGCGTGGCCTGGGGGCGCCAAGCCATGTAGCGGGCCACATTGAGGCTGGAGAGCGCATCGCTCAGGTCCATCAGGCTGGCAATGTCTTGCACAGACTGGGTCTTGAGCACCTTGATCAAGGCGGTCGACTGTTTGACAAACAAAGGGAGCGTGTGCGGGACATCGCCCACCGGGGTCTCGTAGTCCAATGATTTCGCGGGAGACAACAGAAACAGCATCGTCGGTATCCTTTGGCGCAATTATCGAACACCCCGAAAACCCCAGATCGTGGCGTGCGCCAGTGCGATTACGATCACGCCCAAGCTGCCTGTCGTTGCCTTCTCTTTTTTGGAAAACCTTGATGCCCACGCCACCCGTTTATGCTGATTCAGCCTTCGTCAACGGCTATGAATTCACCCAAGGTCAAGGTTACACCTTGCCCCACTACCCGTTTGTGGCACCGCCCGAGCTGGCCTCGAGTCAGGTCAGCGAACACGACGTGGTGATCGTCGGCGGTGGCATCACAGGCTTGACGCTGGCCTGCGCCCTGGCCAACCTGGGTGTGAAAGCCGTGCTCTTGGACGAAGACGATACCGTGGGTGTCAAAGGCGCCTCTTCACGCGGCATCTGTTACACCCAAAAATCCTTGGAGATTTTTCAGCGCCTGGGCGTCTACGATGCCATTGCCGCCAAAGGCATCCAATGGAGTGTGGGGCGCACCTTCGCGGGCGCCGACGAGGTGTACTCGTTCGACCTCGCACAACAAAGCGGCTACAACCTGTCAACCCAACCCCCGTTCATCAACATCCAGCAGTTTTACATTGAAGCCTACCTGGTCGGTCGAATTCAAGCGCTGGGCCATGTCGATTTGCGATGGCGCAACCGGGTCACTGCGTTTTCGCAAGATGAAGACTGGGCCACGCTGGCAGTGAGCACTCCCGCGGGCGATTACCGACTGAAAGCCCGTCACGTGGTGGATGCAACCGGTGCGCACAGTCCGTTTCGCACTTGGTGCCAAGCGTCCGCCACCGCCAAAAAAGGCGATGACCGGTGGTGCATTGCCGACGTGCGCTTCACCCAACGCCCGCCGCTGGAACGGCACACCTGGATAGAAGCGCCTTTCAATGAAAACCGGGCGGTGTGGCAGCATCTGATGGCCGATGACGTGTGGCGCATCGATTACCAAATGGCCCCCAACGCCGACCCGAACGAAGTCAGCCGCGAAGACGTCGTTCGTGAACGCTTATCCAAACAGTTTGGGCCGGACACGGCCGTGGACATCGTCTGGGTTGGTCCTTACGCCTACCGCAGCGAATGCATCGACCAGATGCGTCACGGGCGCGTGTTTTTCATGGGGGATGCGGCCAAAGTGGTCAGCCCCTTTGGCGCACGGGGTGGCAACACCGGCATTGCCGATGCGGACAACCTGGCCTGGAAACTGGCCGCTGTTTTGCGGCAGCAAGCGGCCCCTGCGCTGCTCAACAGCTACCACGAAGAGCGGCATGAGGCCGCCAAAGAAAATGTGCAGGTCACCAACCGCACGGCCCGTTTTCTGCGTCCCGCAGATGGCATGGAACGCGTCATGCGAAGCGCCGCGATTGCCCTCGCCAAGCGGCATGAATTTGCCCGTCAATTTGTCAACACGGGCCGGATGGCGGTGGCCAACAGCTATCATTTTTCTAGCATCTGCACCACGTCGAATGGACGCAAAGGAGGTGTTTCACTGCAAAACATAGCCTTTGAAGTCGCGGTAACGCCACGCCAAACCAACACAGCAGTGCTGAATGACCTGTTGACCTGGGCGGACGGACGGCTGCTGGTGCTGGCCTTTGGCCCCCTCAGTCGCAACGCGCTGCAGCACCTGAGGCAAATCACGCAATGGGCACCCGTGCGTTGCGTACAGGTGGTCAACCGCCGCGCTGAAGCACAAGCCCGAGAGCACATCATTGACCGCAATGCGCGTGCCTCAGGGCAGCTGAGACGGGCCACGGGCGTGCCACCCGAAGCCTCGGCAGCATGGGCTTTGGTGAGGCCAGATGCTTATGTGGCCGCCACGGGCGAGGGCATCAATGGCAGCTTGATCCGCGCGATACAAACCTCTTTGGGACTGTGAACCATGATCACTTCACCGCACATCAATGACGTCGATGGCTTTTACGAGCACCTGTTGGACGCCCACGCGGGCTTGGACCGTGATGCGTCAGAAGCGCTCAACGCACGGCTGATCTTGCTGTTGGCAAACCAATTGGGGGACACTGCGTTGCTCAAGCAATGCATCGACGCAGCCAAGCTTCCTAGAGAGGCACACCCAATCGCGTGACCACGGCAGTACGCCTTAAAAGCGCACGTCTACAATACACTACTGTATTGAAACCCTATCCCGGTTGGCCTTTGCCGTGTTTGTTGCTGGAGTATCGCCATGACAGAGTTGGTTGTTCGCCGTCTTTTGATTGACCTGACCGAGCCCTTTCCCGTGCGGTGGAACGGTGGGGACGCCTTCCGCTCGGCATTTTTCAATGCCTTGTCCATGAGCTTTCCGGTGGGGGAGCAGTTCTTCATTGACTCGGTGCGCAACGGCATGAAAACCTTGCCCGAAGCTCAGCGCGCAGCGCACGCCACCGAAGTGCAAGGCTTCATTGGCCAGGAGGCCACACACCGTCGCATCCACAGCCTGTTCAACAAGCACCTGGAAGACCAAGGTTTTTCCAACGAATTTGAGCGCCGTGCGATACGCCGCATGGCGGCCAACGCCCACCTTGACCCGCGCAACCACGTGGCGGCCACAGCGGCCACCGAGCATTTCACAGCCCTGTTTGCAGACTGGATGCTCAAGCACCCTGAAGCGCTGGAAGGCTCAGAAGAACGCCTGAAAACCATGTGGCTGTGGCACAGCGCGGAAGAGTCCGAACACCGCAACACCGCCTTTGACATGTACACCGCGATGGGCGGCTCTCACGAGTGGCGAATCCGGATTTTCAAATACGTGACGCTCACGTTCCTGAGCGATGTTTTGCGCCAAACCGTGCGCAACCTCTGGCATGACGGCAGCCTGTTCAGCTGGCGCACCTGGAAAAGCGGTGCCACACTGCTGTTTGCCAAAGACGGCTTGATCCGTGGCAACCATGCGCTGTGGAAAGACTACCTGCGGCCAGACTTTCACCCCAGCCAGCACGACGCCAGCAGTTCACAACAGTGGCTGCAAGACCACAGCGACCAATACCGCGTGGTTGGCCAAGGGGCCTGAGTACACCAGCCGCTCAGCGGCGGTGAATGATGTACTTGCTGATGATGCCTTTCAGGAACTCTTTCGCCTGAGGTGGGCTGTTGGGGCGACTCAGCGCCTGGTAACTCCCCACCACGGCCAGGTAAAAGAGCGCCGCCACCTGGGTAGCTTCGGTGGCGTCGCCAATCAAGCGTTCGAACTTGTCTGTGAACAACTGCATGCGCATCTGGTCGACGTCCACCAGCATCTGTGCCACTTGTTCGTCTCGTCGCCCCAAGTCTCTGAGGGCCAACTCAAACCGCATGTTTTCAAGCTTGTCCCCGGCATGCGCGAGGGCGGCCTCTAGCAAGCGTTCAAGGTCGATGTGGGGGTCTGGGTGTGGATCTGTGGCGTTGGCATGGCGCAAGTCTCGGTACAGCGCCGCCTCGCCATGTTGCCAGCGTGTGACCAAGCCTGAGATCAGATCAGCATGGTCTTTGAAGTGCCAGTAAAAGCTGCCTCGGGTGACCTTCAAGCGGTTCGCCACCGTCAAGACACGGGCTTGGTCAAAACCGCCCTCCACCACCTCTTGAAACGCGGCATCGAGCCAATCGTCTCGGCTGAGTCGGGGCGCGTCCGGCTTGACTTTGTCTGATCCCGCTGTTGTCATGTTGTCCCTGTTGGCGTTGTCGCTGGGCGATTTTAAGCAGAGCCCTTGTCAGGGATGAACCGCACTTTCCCTTGGTGCTGTGGCGATCTTGAGCCTTGAATTGCGGCCAAGCGGGCCAAGGTAAGGGCGAGCTGCACCCCACAGAAAGCCCACTTGTCCACCCAAGCGATTGCCCTGCTGACCGTCTGTACCCTGGTGACCCTGGTCTGCCTGGGCATCTGGTTGCATCCCTATGGCGTGGCCAGGCGTCGGCGTCACATCGCGTCAAAAGCGTTCCCCAAAGCATGGCGGACCATTCTCCGGCGGCGGGTTCCTTTGGTTGCCAAACTGCCAGCCAACTTGCAGTTGCAGTTGAAGCAGCACATCCAAGTGTTCATTGCAGAAAAGCCCTTCATAGGCTGTGCCGGTTTGCACATCACGGATGAAATGCGTGTCGTGATTGCAGCCCAGGCCTGTTTGTTGACCTTGAACAAGCCCACCGGACATTTCAAGCGACTGACACGCATCTTGGTGTACCCCGGTGCGTTTGCAGTCCCGCGCAACCACGTGGATGAAGTCGGTTTGGCACGAGAGGGTCGAGAGGCGCTGACCGGCGAGTCTTGGTCGCAAGGGCAAGTGGTGCTGTCTTGGCAAGACACACTGGCTGGCGCGGCCGACCCAAGCGATGGCCACAACGTTGTGATCCATGAATTTGCACACCAGCTGGACCAAGCTGACGGCTTCGCCAATGGTGCCCCTCCGGACCGCACACCAGACCCCATACCAGATCCTTCACCGGATCACCCAGCATATCGAACGCCCGTGCCAAGCACGGCGCAAGCCACATGGGCTGAGGTCTTCCAACGTGCTTTTGATCAGCTTCAGCATGACGCCGCTTTGGGCTTGCCCAGCCTCTTGAACCCCTATGGCGCGAAAGACCCTGCTGAATTCTTCGCGGTGGCGTCTGAGGTGTTTTTTGAACAGCCGCAGGCGCTGTCGCAAACCTTTGGGGACCTGTACGACAAACTCTGCGGCTATTACCGCGTCAACCCTTTGCTGTGGTGAGCGGCACAGGCAACAGCGGCAAACCCACCAACGCGGACAAAGCGTCCACCGTAAGGCCATCCACCACGTCAATCACCTGCAACCCATCAGGCGTGCACGCCAGGGTGCACAGGTCGGTGTAGATGCGCTTCACACAGGCGATGCCCGTGAGGGGGTAGGTGCACTGGCTGACCACCTTGCTTTCACCCTTTTTGGTCAACAAGTCCATCATGACCCAGGTTTGTTTGGCACCAATCGCCAAATCCATGGCGCCCCCCACCGCCGGAATCGAGGCCGCTTCCCCGGTGTGCCAGTTGGCCAGGTCACCCGTGGCCGAAACTTGAAAAGCCCCGAGGACGCAAATGTCCAGGTGCCCACCGCGCATCATGGAGAAGCTGTCGGCATGGTGAAAAAACGCCCCACCGGCAAGCAAACTCACGGGTTGTTTGCCCGCGTTGATCAGGTCAAAGTCTTCATCTTCACTGGCGGGCGCAGGGCCCATGCCCAGAATGCCGTTTTCGCTGTGCAAGATGACTTCAATGCCAGGCGGCAAGTGGTTGGCCACCTGGGTTGGCATGCCGATCCCCAAGTTGACGTAAGCACCGTCGAAAATGTCTTGTGCCACCCGCTTGGCGAGGGCTTCTTTGCTGCGTTTTTGATAGCTCATGATGTCGATTTGGTGTGCCGAAACAATGGTTTTCACGCTGCTTTTTTAAAGCCGCCGCCCTGGGTTGCCACACGGTCGATGCGCACCAGCCTGGAGACAAAAATGCCTGGCGTCACGATGGCCTCAGGGTCCAGCGAGCCGAGCTCGACGATCTCGTGAACCGTGGCCACCGTCTTCTTGGCCGCCATGGCCATGACCGGACCAAAATTGCGCGCCGCTTTGCGGTACACCAGATTGCCCCAACGGTCACCGGCCTCGGCTTTGATCAAGGCCACATCGGCGTGGATGGGGTACTCCAGCACATAGGGTTTGCCGTTGATGATCCGCGTCTCTTTGGGTGAGCCATCGGCCTGCTTGGCCAAGTCGGTGCCGTACCCGGTTGGCGTGAAGAATGCGCCAATTCCAGCCCCCGCTGCGCGGATGCGCTCTGCCAGGTTGCCTTGGGGAACCAGTTCCAACGCCAACTGGCCACTGAGGTACAAGCCATCAAACACGTGGCTGTCGGCCTGCCTTGGAAAACTGCAAATGATTTTGCGCACCCGCCCCGCCTTGAGCAAGGCAGCCAGGCCGGCGTCACCGTTCCCGGCATTGTTGTTGACCACGGTCAGGTCTTTGGCGCCTTGCGCGATCAAGCCGTCAATCAGTTCGATGGGGATGCCTGCGGTGCCAAAACCACCGATCATGACGGTGGCACCGTCCTCGATGCCGGCCAGGGCTTCGGCCACTGTGGCCGCTGTCTTGTCTATCATGTGTCTTGCTCCTGCGCTGTGTTCGCAGTGAGTTTATACGTCACCAAGCCGAGCCCTCCATGCTGATCCAACCCTCTCAAGCCGACGTGCGGCGATTCTTTTGCAATGTGTACACCAAGCTGCGCAGCCATCAACCGCTGGACGCCATGGAGACACTGGTCGGTCAGTGGATCGAGGAGCACCCCGAATACCATGCAGACCTTTCAGATGTAGAGGTTGCCTTGGGCAAAATGTTCACGGTGGAAGAAAGCAAATCCAATCCCTTTTTGCACCTGTCCATGCACCTGAGCGTGAGCGAGCAATGCAGCATCGACCAACCCCGGGGCATACGGCAAGCGGTTGAGTTACTGACCCATCGACGCAACTCGCTGCACCTGGCCCATCACGAAGTGATGGAGAGCCTGGGAGACATGGTTTGGGAGAGCCAACGCAGTGGTCGCCCCCCCGATGGGGACGCCTACGTTGCCGCCATCCAGCGGCGCGCGACCCAAGACTGAATCGAAAAACGGCCAAGCATGAAAAAACCCGCCTGGCCTTGCGGCACAGACGGGTCTTGATCAGACGCGAACCAGGCGGGCTGGCTCAGCGGAAGCGTGACTCAGGGATCACCTTCAGGTCAGAAGGCAAGCTCGAGAAATACGCTGCGGCTTCGCGCAATTGCTGGTCGTATTCGCGGGCATTCACGCCCTTTTGTGCCGCCTTGAGCGTGCTGCTCATCGACGCATGGGCACGGCCCCAAACGGCGCTGTTTTCCATGGTGTAGGAGCGCAATGCCACCAACAGGTAATCTTTGTGCTGGCCAGCCAGCTTGGGGTAGCTTGGGTCAATGGGGGTCGAGAAATTGGCACCATGACAAGACGCGCAATTGCCCGCCTTGATCAGCGCAGCAGCTTTGGCACCGGGCTCGACAGCAGCTTTTTCAACCTTGGGGGTGTCAGCACCGTGGGTGCTGTAAAACGCAGCCAAGTTGGCCATGTCTTGTTCGGTCAACGATTCGGCAATGGCGCGCATGGTGGGGTGCTTGCGCTCGCCGCCTTTGTACTGCGTGAGGGCAGCCACAATGAACTTGGCGTTTTGGCCCGAAATCATCGGGACCTTGTACACCTCGGGGAAGCTGGCTTGGTAGCCCACGATGCCATGGCAGCCAATGCACATGGCATTGATTTTTTCGCCAGCTTTGGCATCGCCCTTGATGTCCTGGGCCTGTGAAGAAAGCGTCACTGAGGCGACAGCGAGAGCGAATAACGTGGTCAACAACTTGTTCATTTTGCGCGCACAATCAAGTGAGAAATCGATTTCGATGGAAATTGATCTGGGTCAAGCGGCGATTATAGCTATCGGTTTTGAGTTGCCGAGCAACCTTGAATCAATTCCCCGAAAGCCCATCAACCTCAGTGCTCAATTCAATATGAAGTTTCAAGGCTCCCAAAATTACGTGGCCACGCAAGACCTGATGCTGGCCGTCAACGCCGCCATCACGTTGAAGCGCCCTTTGCTGGTGAAAGGCGAACCTGGCACCGGCAAGACCATGTTGGCCGAAGAGGTGGCCTCCTCGCTGAACATGCCTTTGCTGCAGTGGCACATCAAGAGCACGACCAAAGCCCAGCAAGGCCTGTATGAATACGATGCGGTGAGCCGCCTGCGTGACAGTCAGTTGGGTGACGAGAAAGTCAAGGACATCCAAAACTACATCGTCAAAGGCGTGTTGTGGCAAGCCTTCACGGCGGAAGAGCCGGTGGCGCTGTTGATCGACGAGATCGACAAGGCCGACATTGAATTCCCGAACGACTTGCTGCGCGAACTCGACCGCATGGAGTTCTATTGCTATGAAACCCGAGAGTTGGTGCGCGCCAAAAACCGCCCGCTGGTGTTCATCACCTCCAACAACGAGAAAGAACTGCCTGATGCGTTCTTGCGCCGCTGCTTCTTCCACTACATCAAGTTCCCCGACGCCGCGACCATGCAGCAAATCGTGGACGTGCATTTCCCGAGCTTGAAAAAAGAACTGCTCACGGCCGCCATGAAAACGTTTTACGACGTGCGCAACCTGCCTGGGCTGAAGAAAAAACCTTCCACCAGCGAACTGCTCGACTGGCTCAAGCTGCTGGTGGCCGAAGACATTCCGCTCGAAGCGCTGCAAAGCCAAGACGACAAAGTGTCGCTGCCTCCACTGGTGGGCGCCCTGTTGAAAAACGAACAGGATGTCACCTTGTTTGAGAAGCTGGTGTTCATGAACCAGCGTAACCGCTGAGCCCAACGCCGTGAACAAAGAACTGCTGTCAGGCTTGTCCGATGCATTTGGCTTCGTGGGTGGCGCATTGGGGGGCCTGTTCCTGGGCCGCGCCTTTGGGCTCGATGCTTTTGCACAAGGGTATGACACCGCCAGCACCGTGGGCATCTTGATGTGCGGACTGGGCGGCGGCTTAGGTCTGCAGCTCACGCGGTGGGCACGCGCCAAGGCCAACGACCACAAGAAAGACTGAGGCCCGTGACATGACAGGATTTGTGACCCCCGTGGTGCTGCGCGACAGAGGTGTCCGATTGGAACCCCTGGCGCTCACCCACACCGAAGGTTTGAAACTTGCTGCAGCCGATGGCGAGCTGTGGAACATCCGGGTGACCTCCGTGCCAGAGCCACAAGACACCCAAGGCTATGTGGAGACTGCGCTCAGCATGCGCAATGAAGGCAACCGTTTTGCCTTTGCCGTCATCGACGAAGCCACTGAGCAAGTGATCGGCACTTCCAGCTACCACGACATTCTGCCGAGCGTGAAGCGTGTGGAGATTGGCTACACCTGGTACGCCAAAAGCTGGCAGCGCACCCACGTCAACTCCACCTGCAAACTGCTGCTGATGGCCCACGCCTTTGACACCCTGGGCTGTAACGTGGTCGGCTGGCGCACCGACAACTTCAACCATGCCAGCCAACGTGCGATTGCCCGACTGGGCGCCAAGCTTGACGGCGTGATACGCGGCCACGCCCTGCGCCGCGATGGCACCATCCGAGACACTTACATGTACAGCCTGCGCAGCGGAGAGTGGCCCGAGGTCCGGGCTCAACTGCTGCACCAATTGAACAAGCCTCGCAGCTGAGGACGCGCCCATGCTCATCGATTTTTTCTACACCTTGCGCACGGCCAAAGTGCCCGTTTCCGTCAAAGAGTACCTGATGCTGCTGGAGGCTTTGCAGGCTGACGTCGTGGGGCCGCGGTCAGATGACGCTTGTGGCATCGATGACTTCTATTACCTGAGCCGCACTGCGCTGGTGAAAGACGAAAAACACTACGACAAGTTCGACCGCGCGTTTGCGGCCTACTTCAAGGGTGTGGAGATGATTGCCGACTTCACCAAAGACATTCCTTTGGAGTGGTTGCGCAAAAACCTCGAACTCGAACTCAGTCCTGAAGAAAAGGCCGCCATTGAAAAAATGGGCTGGGACGAGTTGATGGAGACGCTGAAAAAGCGTTTTGAAGAGCAAAAAGAGCGCCATGAGGGTGGCAGCAAATGGATAGGCACGGGCGGCACCTCCCCCTTTGGTGCCAACGGCTTCAACCCCCAAGGCATCCGCATCGGCCAAGAAAAAGGGCGCAACAAGAGCGCTGTGAAAGTGTGGGACCAGCGGGCCTACAAAGATTACGACGACAGCCAAGAGTTGGGCACCCGCAACATCAAAGTGGCACTGCGTCGCTTGCGCAAATTCGCCCGCGAAGGCAATGCGGAAGAGCTGGACTTGGACGACACCATCCGTTCGACCGCGGCCAATGCCGGTTGGCTGGACATCAAGATGGTGCCCGAGCGGCACAACAACGTGAAGGTGCTGGTATTGATGGACGTGGGCGGCACGATGGACGAGCACATCAAGCGTGTCGAGGAGCTCTTCAGCGCAGCCAAGGCCGAATTCAAGCACCTGGAGTTCTATTACTTCCACAATTGCGTCTATGACTTCATGTGGAAGAACAACCGCCGCCGCTTCAGTGAGAAGTTTGCGACCTGGGACATCCTGCGCAAGTACAACAAAGACTACAAACTGATCTTCATCGGAGACGCCACCATGAGCCCGTATGAAATCTTGCAACCGGGCGGCAGTGTGGAGTACAACAACGAAGAGGCAGGCGCCGAATGGCTGCAACGCCTGACCCACACCTTCCCGAAATTCGCGTGGATCAACCCTGAACCCCAAGGCGTGTGGCAATACCGCCAGAGCATCAGCGTGATTCAACAGCTGATGAACAACCGCATGTACCCCCTGACCATCAAAGGCCTTGAAGAGGCCATGCGAATGCTGAGCAAGTGACGCGGCAAACGAGGAGTTGACTCCCCTACAATCCACCGTGGCTCGCCGTAGCACAGTGGATAGTGCACATGCCTCCTAAGCGTGGGATACTGGTTCGATTCCAGTCGGCGGGACCAACTTCAAGTCCAAAGGGATTCAAAGTGGTCCAACTTATTTCACTCTACAGAGGGAAGCCTTGGCAATGTCTGGCAACGATGTTCAAGGCAGTGTGCCATGGTCCAAGTGCCAACGTTGCTGGCGACATCACTCCGAGCCAGTTGCCAGACTGGAAGGAAAGGCATTGGTCTGAAAGTCCAACCACGGGGGGTTCTGGGAATACATTTCGGCGATGAGCTGTTTGATCGCAGCCAGATACCATGAGTCATCGCTGAGTCGGTGGCTGAGAATGATGGGTGAAGTCACCTTCTCGTCTGCAATGAGCCGGTAGACGAGGTCCGAGCGCAACCGTGCGGCAGCCGGTACGATGCACACCCCTACCTCTGCGGCGACCAGGCCCAAGGCGGTATGCAGCTCACGTACCTCGTGGACTTCGTCCAGCTTGATGCCTCTTTCATGCAGTATGCCCAGCACGTGGTCTGCAAAGCTGGGGCGTGGCTCTTTCGGGAAAACAATCAGTTTGTGATGATCGAGCTCCTCGAGATTCACGGATCCCTGCACAGTCGCCATCGGCCAGGCTGGCGGGATGGCCAGTACCAGTCTTTCCTCGCGCAGCACTGTGCGAGCCACCGAGGTGTCGTTGCTTCTCATGCGGCCAAACCCGAGGTCGATCCGCCCGGACTTGAGCTCGCTGATCTGATCTGTTGGCTCGACCCCAGATCAACCAAGTGAACGTCGGTATCGGGGTAGCGCTGACGGAATATTCGCACCAGTACGGGCAGTCCGCCATAGAGGGTGGAAGGGACGTATCCGATGGAAATGGATTGCCGATGGTTACGGCCTGCCTGCTGTGCCGTTTTCTTCATCTGGTCGACCCGTTGCAGCACCTGAAGCGCCTGCTCGTAGAACAGCCGCCCTGCCTCGGTGAGGCGAACTGGGCGGCTGTTGCGCTGGATCAGCTGGACTCCGAGTTCCTCTTCAAGCAACTGAATCTGTCGACTCAGCGGGGGCTGCGCGATGTGCATCTGTTCCGCAGCGCGCGTGAAGTTTTTGGTCGTGGCCACAGCCAAGAAATACCGCAATTGACGCAAGTCCATAGGGGAAAACCATAGCTAAATACGTGGGGTGCACTCTAAGCGCTTGTTTTTCAATGTAAAACGAACCCATGATACCTAATAGGTATTGCATCAGATGAATTTGGTGTTGGCTGACAAAGACTTGAAAACGTCTAATCCAGCCCATGCAACATACTGCCTGTCAACAACCCACTGCCGGCGCTGCCGTCATCGAACACGTCGAGACCATGCTGGTCGATCTGCCGACGATCCGTCCTCACAAACTGTCGATGGCCGTCATGAACGGCCAGACGCTGATGCTCGTGCGCATCCGCTGCTCGGACGGTACCGTGGGCATTGGCGAGGGCACGACCATCGGAGGCCTGGCCTACGGTGCGGAGTCCCCCGAGGGAATGAAACTCGCCATCGACACCTACTTCACCCCGCAGCTCATCGGCGCCGACGCGAACCGCGTACCTGCCTTGATGGACCGTCTGCACACCGCGTTCCGCGACAACCGCTTTGCCAAATGCGCAGTCGAGACAGCGCTGTTCGACGCACTGGGCCAACGCACGGGCCTGCCAGTATCGGAGCTGCTCGGCGGGCGGCTTCGTGACCGACTGCCAGTGGCGTGGACCCTGGCTTCTGGCGATACTGGTCGTGATATTGACGAGGCGCAGCGCATGCTGCAACTGCGTCGACATCAGATTTTCAAGCTCAAGATCGGCCGCCGCTCGGTGCGTGAAGACGTGGCGCATGTCGCTGCCATCAAGAAGGCGCTAGGCGACGCCGCCTCAGTGCGCGTGGACGTGAACATGGCCTGGAGCGAACTGCAGGCCCAGCACGGGTTAGCGGGCCTGGTGGATGCTGGCTGCGAACTGGTCGAACAGCCCGTAGCCACCGTTGCCGCTCTGGCCAGGCTCACTGGCAAGTTCCCGATTGCGGTGATGGCTGATGAATCGCTGGTCGGCCCAGAAAGTGCCTTTGCGCTGGCGCGGGTTGCCGGTGCCAACGTGTTTGCCATCAAAACCGAACAGTCCGGTGGCCTGCAGGCCGCACAGCGCGTGGCGGCCATCGCCGACGCTGCCCAGATCGAGTTGTATGGCGGAACGATGCTGGAGGGGGCGGTTGGCTCCATCGCCTCGGCCCACGTGTTCTCCACCTTTCGCGAACTGCGTTGGGGCACCGAGCTGTTCGGTCCGCTCCTGCTGACTGAAGAGATCCTGACTCAGCCCCTCGAATACAAGGATTTCCACCTCGCCGTGCCCACCTCGGCAGGGCTGGGCATTGCGCTGGACGAGGACCGCGTTGCGCACTTCCGCCGTGACCGTAAGCGCACCACTGTCGGCCCGGCTGCAATGGCGACGATCTGAAAGGGGCTTGCGCCCCGAAGCGAATCTCACACCACCACTTTCAACCCACCACTAAACGGAGACTCCCATGAGCGTTCACATTTTCAACACCACCGAAGTCCAGGACTTCCTGCGTCTGGCCAGCGGGCTGGACCAGGAGGGAGGCAACCCCCGCACCAAGAAGATCGTCCACCGCATCTTGTCAGACCTGTTCAAGACGATCGAGGACCTGGACATCACCTCTGACGAATACTGGGCCGGCATCGCTTACTTGAACAAGCTCGGCGAGCGCGGTGAGGCAGGCCTGCTGTCGCCTGGCCTGGGCCTGGACCGGTACTTCGACATGCGCATGGATGCGCAAGACGCGGCGCTGGGTGTTGAGAACGGTACGCCGCGCACGATTGAGGGGCCGCTTTACGTGGCAGGCGCGCCCGTGGAAAAGGGCTTTGCGCGGCTGGACGACGGTACCGACAAGGCCGGCCACACGCTCGTCATGCACGGCACCATCTATGGCGCTAATGGCAATCCCATGCCCAATGCCACGGTCGAAGTCTGGCACGCTAACACCAAGGGCTTCTACTCGCACTTCGACCCCACCGGCGAGCAACAGCCCTTCAACATGCGCCGCACCATCCTCACCGACGCGCAAGGTCAGTACAAATTCCAGAGCATCGTGCCCGTGGGCTACGGCTGCCCGCCGGACGGCCCCACGCAAGGACTGCTCAACCAACTGGGCCGCCACGGCAACCGCCCGGCGCACATCCACTTCTTCGTCACAGCCGAAGGTCACCGTAAGCTGACGACGCAGATCAACATTGACGGTGACCCGTTGGTGTTCGATGACTTCGCGTACGCCACGCGCGAAGGCCTGGTGCCGCCACTGGTCGAGCGCGCGGACGCAGCCAGCATCCAAGCCAACGGTCTGAACGGACCGTTTGCTGAGATCGTGTTCGACATGCGGCTCAGCGCGTTGGTCCAGGGCGTCGATAACCAGATCGTCGATCGCCCCCGCCTGGCCGCCTGATCGCTGACGTGCTGCGGCGCAGGCCGCTGCAGCGCCAGCCAGCAACTCATTTCATAGGTCCGAACCGCGACGTGCGTCGTGGGGGAGGACCTCAGCCCAAAGAGACCTCACCATGAACACGACCGCAATACCCGACACCTACGGCGACGTCGAAAAGCTGCTGGACAGCGCCTTGCAAGACGACAAGGAGGCTGGCATTTACCGCTGCCGCCGCGACGTTTTCACCGATCCCGCGCTGTTCGAACTGGAGATGAAGCACATCTTCGAAAGCAATTGGGTTTACCTGGCCCACGAGAGCCAGATCCCCGAGATCAACGACTACTTCACCACCACCATCGGCCGCCAGCCCATCGTCATCACGCGTGGCAAGGACGGCAAGCTCAATGCGGTGATCAACGCCTGCGCCCACCGTGGTGCCATGCTGTGTCGCAAAAAGCACGGCAACAAGGGCAGCTTCACCTGCCCGTTCCATGGCTGGACGTTCAACAACACCGGCAAGCTGCTCAAGGTGAAGGACGAGAAGACCACCGAGTACCCTGTGCAGTTCAATAAGGAAGGTTCGCACGACCTGAAGAAGGTGGCGCGGTTCGAGAGCTACAAGGGCTTTCTGTTTGGCAGCCTGAATGCCGACGTGCAGTCGCTGGACGACTATCTGGGCGAAACCAAAGTCATCATTGACCAGATCGTCGATCAGGCGCCTGATGGGCTGGAAGTGCTGCGAGGCAACTCCTCCTACACCTACGACGGCAACTGGAAGCTACAGATGGAAAACGGCAGCGACGGCTACCACGTCAGCTCCGTTCACTGGAACTACGCCGCCACCATGGGCCGTCGCGCCGACGGTGGCACCAAGGCGGTTGACGCCAACGGCTGGAGCAAGAGCGTGGGCGGTGTGTATGGCTTCGAAAACGGTCATATCCTGCTGTGGACCAAGACCATGAACCCCGAAGTGCGCCCGGTCTACAACCGGCGCGAAGAGCTAAAAGAACGCTTGGGTGAAACCACGGCCGAGTTCATCGTCAGCCAGACGCGCAACCTTTGCCTGTATCCCAACGTGTACCTGATGGACCAGTTCTCCACGCAGATCCGCGTGACGCGTCCCATCAGCGTGGACAAGACCGAGATCACCATCTACTGCTTCGGCCCCAAGGGCGAGAGCGCAGAAGACCGTGCTCTGCGCATACGCCAGTACGAAGACTTCTTCAACGTATCCGGCATGGGCACAGCGGATGACCTGGAAGAGTTCCGTTCTTGCCAGACCGGCTATGCAGGCAAAGCTGCACCATGGAACGACCTCAGCCGCGGCGCGCCACTTTGGGTCGAAGGACCCGATGAGAACGCCAGCAAAATGGGCATGAAGCCCCTGATCAGCGGGGGGCGCAGCGAAGACGAAGGCTTGTTCGTTTGCCAGCATGACTACTGGGCCAAGACCATGCGCAAGGCCGTGCAACAGGAACGCGAAGGAGAACAAGCATGAGCGATAACCTTGCAACCATCAGTGCCTTCTTGTACCGTGAAGCGCGCCACCTGGACGACCGCGAGTTCGAGTCCTGGCTCCAGCTCTATGCCACCGACGTCCAGTACTGGATGCCAGCCTGGGACGATGACGACCAGCTGACCGACGACCCGCACAGCCAGATCTCGCTGATCTTCTACCCCAACCGTAATGGTCTGGAGGACCGGGTCTTTCGCATCAAGACAGAACGCTCCAGCGCGTCCATGCCCGAGCCACGCACCAACCACATGATCACCAATGTTGAGGTTTTGGCCGAGCGCAGCGACGAAGTGGATATTCGCTACAACTTCCACACGCTGAGCCATCGCTACAAGAACACGGATAACTACTTCGGCTCCATCTTCGCCACACTTCGCAAAGGTGGCGATGCGGGTTACCTGATCGCGCGCAAAAAGATCGTGTTGAAGGACGATTACATCAGCCACGTCGTCGACATCTACCACCTCTGAGACCCACGTAGAAGTAACAGGAGACACACGATGAACAACTACCGGATTGCGCTCAACTTCGAGGACGGGGTGACCCGTTTCGTGGACTGCGGCGCCAACGAGAAGGTGCTCGACGCCGCCTTTCGCAACCGCATCAACCTGCCCATGGATTGCTCTGACGGCGTGTGCGGCACCTGCAAGTGCCGCGCCGAAAAAGGGAGCTACGACCTGGGCGATGACTTCATCGACGAGGCGTTGACGGCCGACGAGGCGGCCGAAGGCTTGGTGTTGACCTGTCAGATGATTCCGAAGTCTGACTGCGTGATCTCCGTGCCCGTGCCGTCGACTGCCTGCAAAACCGGCACTGCGCAATTCGCGGCCACGGTCAACGAGGTCAAGACGTTCAGCGATACGGTTCATGAGCTGGTGCTCGACATCCCAGCCGAGGCGCCCGTGTTCCTGCCCGGCCAGTACGTCAACATCGACGTGCCAGGCAGCGGCCAGCACCGCTCCTATTCGTTCAGTTCGCCACCTGGCAGCAAACGCATGACCTTCATGATCAAGCAGGTGCCTGGTGGTTTGATGAGCGGCTGGCTTGGCTATGCCCAGGCCGGGCAGCCTCTGCAAATGACTGGCCCGCTGGGCAGCTTTTACCTGCGGGCCGTCACGCGGCCCCTGCTGTTCCTCGCGGGCGGGACCGGGCTGGCACCGTTCCTGTCCATGCTCGAAGTCCTCGCGCAGGAAGGTACACAGCAACCCGTACATTTGATCTACGGTGTCACACGCGATCAGGATCTTGTGATGGTGGACAGACTGGTCGACTACACACGCCGCATTCCGGGCTTCACATTCGCAACTTGTGTAGCAGACCCCCAAACCCAGCATCCCCAGCAGGGCTATGTGACCCAGCACATGCCAGCAGAGACATTGCACGGTGGCAATGTCGACGTTTACCTGTGTGGTCCACCACCGATGGTGGACGCCGTACAGAAGCATTTCAAGGTGGCGGCCCTCACGCCCACCAGCTTCCACTACGAGAAATTCACACCTAACCAGACGGTGACCGCATGAACACCCCACATCGTTTTCAGGACAAGGTCGTGCTGGTGACCGGCGCGGCCCAAGGCATCGGGCGCGGTGTAGCGCTTCGCATCGCAGCAGAAGGTGGCCAGGTGCTGGCAGTGGACCGGTCCGATATCGTTAACGAGGTGGTCGCTGATATCCGCGAGGCAGGCGGAATAGCCGCCGCAGCTCAGGCTGACCTGGAAACCTATGCCGGCGCACAACATATGGTGGAACAGTGCCTGGCGCACTTCGGCCGCGTCGACGTGCTGATCAACAACGTAGGTGGCACGATTTGGGCCAAGCCCTACGAGCACTACGAGGAACTGCAGATCGAAGCGGAAATCCGCCGCTCGCTGTTCCCCACACTGTGGTGCTGCCGTGCCGTGTTGCCACACATGGTGGAGCGTCAGCAGGGTGTGATCGTCAACGTGTCGTCTGTGGCCACGCGGGGCGTGCACCGCGTGCCTTACTCGGCGGCCAAAGGCGGCGTGAACGCGTTGACCGCATCGCTGGCCATGGAGCACACACGCAATGGCATCCGCATCAACGCCACAGCGCCTGGCGGTACCGAGGCACCGCCACGCCGTGTGCCGCGCAACCAGACCGCAACCAGCCAGCCAAACGCCGTAGAAACGGCGTGGTACCAAGGTGTGATCGACCAAACCAAAGACTCTAGCTTGATGCACCGCTACGGAACGATCGACGAACAGGTCGCCCCGATCCTGTTCCTCGCTTCCGACGAATCCTCGTACATCACCGGCTCGGTACTGGCAGTCGCCGGCGGCGACCTGGGTTGATTCCAATAAACACTGAGTCAAAAAAATGAAACACATCGATCTACACAAGCTGGCGGACAAGGCCAGCTTCAACGGCTTCCACCTGGGCGTTCTGCTCTGGTGCGCTCTCATCATCATTTTCGACGGCTACGACTTGGCCGTAGCGGGTATCGCGCTGCCAGCGATCATGAAGGAGATGGGTGTGAGTCCAACCAACGCTGGCTTCATGGTCAGCTCGGCCTTGTTCGGCATGATGTTCGGAGCGATCTTTCTCGGCACGATTGCCGACAAGATCGGCCGGCGGCACGCGATCGTGATCTGCATCGCGCTGTTCAGTGTATTCACCGCAGGAGCCGGCCTTACCAGCGACCCGGTGACATTCAGCGCGATGCGATTCCTGGCCGGGCTGGGCATCGGCGGTGTGATGCCGAATGTCGTCGCGCAGATGACGGAGTATTCGCCGCGCAAGATCCGCAGCACCATGGTCACTCTGATGTTCAGCGGCTACGCGGTGGGCGGTATGCTGGCTGCTTTTGTGGGCAAGGGCTTGATTGAGAGCTACGGCTGGCAATCCGTGTTCCTGGCTGCGGGCCTGCCGGTGTTGCTGATCCCGGTAATCCTCAAGTCCATGCCAGAGTCCATGCCGTTCTTGATCAAGACACGGCAGACGACCCGCCTGCAGGAAATCGCGGGTCGGCTGGACCCGAGTTACCAACCGCAAGCGGGCGATTCGTTCGACCTGCCGAAACAGGACCGTGACGCGAGCGCACCCATCGGTAAGTTGTTCCAGGATGGCCGCGGCTTCAGCACTGTGATGTTCTGGATCGCCTTTTTCATGTGCTTGTTCATGGTCTACGCGCTCAGCTCGTGGCTCACTAAGCTGATGGCAGGAGCCGGCTACACGCTGGGCTCGGCGCTTACCTTCGTGCTGGTGCTGAACTTCGGCGGCATGGTCGGTGCCATCGGTGGTGGCTGGCTGGCCGACCGCTTCCACATCAAATATGTGCTAGTCGGCATGTATGCGTTGGCGGCCGTGTCCATCAGCTTGTTGGGCTACCCAGTGCCTTCGTCGGTCCTGTTCCTGCTGGTCGGATTGGCAGGCGCGTCCACCATTGGCACGCAGATCGTGACCTACGCCTATGTCGGCCAGTTCTACCCCATGGCGGTGCGCGCCACTGGCATCGGATGGGCTTCGGGGGTCGGGCGCAGTGGCGCCATCCTGGCACCCATCGTGATCGGCAGCCTGGTAGCCATGGCGTTACCACTGGAACAGAACTTCCTGGCGATCGGCTTGCCAGCCGTGATTGCAGCGGCGGCGGTGTTTTGCATCCAGCATGGCCGTGCCGCGCAGGCGCACATTGCCGAAAGTGACGTGGCGCTGGGAACCCCCTCAGTCGCTGCCAAATGAACCGGCCAAAGCGAAGCAACTTCGACCAACACGTGAAGTCCTCATGAAAAAACTGATACAAGCCATCGCCATCCTCGGCATGACCACCCTCTGTGCTGGGCCGGCGTCGGCTCAAGACTTTCCCACCAAGACCGTGCGCATCGTTGTGCCCTACTCGGCAGGTGGACCTGTCGATGCGTTGCTGCGCGCCATGGCTCCGCTGCTTGCTGCAGAGTGGAAGCAGCCTGTGCTGATTGACAACAAAACCGGTGCGAACGAGATCATCGGTGCGGACTACGTCGCCAAGTCGCAGCCCGACGGCTACACCTTGCTGGCGGCCACAGAGGCGTCGCTCAGCATGAGCCAACACCTGTACCGAAAGCTGCCATTCCGACCCGACCGCGACCTGGCTCCCATCAGCCACCTGGTGACGTTGCCGATGGCCTTTATCGTGCCGTCGTCTTCTCCGGCCAAGTCCATGAAGGAGTTCGTGGCACTGGCCGCCAAGAGTCAGGCCAAGCCCCTCAGCTACGGGTCCACTGGAGCAGGCGGCATCACGCACCTGCCGATGGCCATGCTAGAGCACAACGAGGCCATCAAACTCCTGCACGTGCCCTACAAGGGCGCGGCCAACGTGGTGCCCGATATCATCAGCGGCAACATTGATGCGGCAGTGCTGGCTGTCACGCCTATCGAGCAGCATGTCAAGGCTGGCTCGATCAGGGCGCTTGCAATCTCGGCGTCAGCGCGCGCCACCCTCCTGCCCGGTGTGCCGACATTCGCGGAAGCGGGTTTGAAAGACATTCAGGCCAGCTTCATCATCGGCCTGATGGCCCCTGCAGGTACGCCGGCCGAAGTGATCGCGAAGATCGCAGCGGCGACACGCAAGATTCTGCTGACGCCAGATTTCCGCAGCAAGTACGCCGACCCGTTCTCGTATGTCGTGGTCGGGTCCTCGCCCAGCCAGTTCGCTGACTACCTGGTGCAGGACCGTCGTACGCAGGCTGAGCGCGTGAAGATTTCTGGCGTGGTGCTGGACTGATTTCGCGTTCCGCCACGCTCCCCATTTCCCTGGAAGAAACGATTTCATGATCAACAAGATCGCTCGCTCAGTCGCCGAGGCTATGACTGATATCCAGGACGGTGCCACTGTCCTGATCGGTGGCTTTGGCACCGCCGGCATTCCCAACGAACTCATTGACGGTCTGATCGCGCAGGGCGCTAAGGACCTTACTGTCGTCAACAACAACGCTGGCAATGCAGAGGTTGGCCTGGCGGCGCTGCTGAAGGCGGGCCGCGTGCGCAAAATCATCTGCAGCTTTCCGCGGCAAGCTGACAGCCAAGTGTTCGATGGTCTCTACCGTACCGGCAAGCTGGAGCTCGAACTGGTGCCCCAAGGCAACCTGGCCGAACGCATTCGGGCGGCGGGTGCCGGCATCGGGGCGTTCTTCTGTCCAACGGGCTTTGGTACCGAACTGGCCGGCGACCGAGAGACGCGCGAGATCAACGGCAAGCAGTACGTGCTGGAATACCCTATCCATGGCGATGTGGCGCTGATCAAGGCTGAAGCAGGCGATCGCTGGGGCAACCTGGTCTACCGCAAGGCCGCGCGCAACTTCGGCCCCGTGATGGCCATGGCTGCGCAGCGCACCATCGCCACGGTGCACAACATCGTGGAGCTCGGCGCGCTGGACCCAGAGACCATCGTCACACCCGGCATCTTCGTCAACAAGATCGTGCAGATCGACCGCGTCGCCACCCAGGCAGGCGGCTTCAAGAAGGCAGCATGAGCATGGGAGCCCCTACTTACCAACGTCGCACCAAGGACCAACTCGCCGCGCGCGTGGCACTGGACATTTTCGATGGCGCCGTCGTCAACCTAGGCATTGGCCAGCCAACCGCTGTGGCCAACCACCTGCCTGTCGGGCGCGAGGTCATTCTCCACAGCGAGAACGGCATCCTGGGCATGGGCTCCGCCCCGGCAGAGGGGCAGGAAGATTACGACCTCATCAATGCTGGGAAGCAGCCGGTGACACTCTTGGCTGGGGGTGCTTACTTCCATCATGCCGACAGCTTCGCGATGATGCGCGGCGGCCACCTCGACATTTGTGTGCTGGGTGCGTTCCAGGTGAGCGCCACTGGAGACTTGGCCAACTGGAGCACGGGTGCGCCAGGCGCCATACCGGCGGTGGGCGGTGCCATGGACTTGGCGATTGGCGCTAAGCAGACCTGGGTGATGATGGACCTGCTCACCAAGGAAGGCCAAAGTAAGCTGGTGGAGCGCTGCAGCTATCCCTTGACAGGGCTGGCCTGCGTCAAGCGCATCTACACCGACCTGGCGACTTTCGCCTGCACCCCGCAGGGGCTGCACCTGATCGATGCCGTCGAAGGACTCACCCGAGAACGGCTAGAGGTCATTGTCGGTCTGCCAATCGCTCCAGCCGCCACTGCGCGGTGAACCTCAATACCCCTAAAGAAAGAAATGCCATGACTGAACCCGTGTTCATCTGCGACGCTGTTCGCACCCCTTTCGGTAAGTACGGCGGCGCCTTGTCCTCCATGCGGCCAGACGACATGGGCGCCGTGGTGCTCAAGGCGTTGACCGAGCGCAACACCAAGGTGAACTGGAGTGCTGTCGACGACGTGGTCTTCGGCTGCGCCAACCAGGCTGGCGAAGATAACCGTAACGTCGCCCGCATGTCGCTGCTGCTGGCTGGCCTGCCGCTGCAGGTGCCTGGCACCACGGTGAATCGCCTGTGCGGCTCGGGCATGGACGCCATCGGTATCGCGGCGCGCGCCATCAAGTCGGGCGAAACCAGCCTGATGATTGCCGGTGGTGTGGAGAGCATGAGCCGCGCCCCGTTCGTCGTCCCCAAGGCGGACTCGCCCTTTTCGCGTGTCAACGCCATCCAGGACACGACCATCGGCTGGCGCTTTATCAACCCGAAAATGAAAGCGCTGCATGGGGTCGACGCCATGCCGGAGACAGCCGAGAACGTAGCGGTCGACTTTGCTGTGTCGCGCGAAGACCAGGACCTGTTTGCTTGGCGCAGCCAAGCCAAGGCCGCTGCAGCGCAGAAAGCTGGCTTATTCGGCGCCGAGATCGTACCGGTGGCTGTGCCGCAGCGCAAAGGCGATCCGCTGCTGGTGAGCGTGGACGAGCACCCCCGCGAGACCACGCTCGAAGCGCTGGCCAAGCTCAAACCCGTGGTGCGGCCAGGCGGTACCGTCACGGCTGGCAATGCCAGCGGCGTCAACGATGGCGCTTGCGCCGTGCTGCTGGCCAGCGATGCCGCCGCCAAGCAGCACGGCCTGACGCCGCGCGCCCGCGTGGTCGGCATGGCCACGGCCGGCGTGGCTCCGCGCATCATGGGCATGGGCCCCGCACCCGCAACGCAGAAAGTGCTGGCGCAGTCCGGCCTCACGATGGCGCAAATGGATGTGATTGAGCTCAACGAGGCCTTTGCCTCGCAGGGCCTGGCGGTGCTGCGTCTGTTGGGCCTGGCCGATGACGATGCCCGCGTGAATCCTTATGGCGGAGCCATCGCTTTGGGGCACCCTTTGGGCGCCAGTGGCGCACGCTTGGTGACCACCGCTGTTGCGCAGTTGCACCGCACCGGCGGGCGCTACGCGCTGTGCACCATGTGCATCGGCGTGGGGCAGGGTATCGCACTGATCATTGAGCGTGTTTGAAGGAGTCAATCCATGTCACAACCTGTTGTTTCGTCGCCCATATCGCTGCAGACCGCGCGAGGTACGTTCCGCGTCACCGTCGACGGCGATGCAGCCAAACCCGCGCTGATCCTGTCGAATTCGCTGGGTACCACGCTGGAAATGTGGGACTCTCAGGTGGCCGCGTTCTCCGAGCACTACCGCGTGATTCGCTACGATGCACGCGGCCACGGTGGCAGCCCGCTTACGCTTGGGCCCTACACCTTCGCGGACCTTGGGCAGGATGTCCTGGCCGTGCTGGACGCCTTGGACATCAACCGGGCTTCCTTTTGCGGCATCTCGATGGGTGGCCACACCGGCCTTTGGCTGGGCGTGCATGCGGGCAGTCGCCTCAACGCTATCGCGGTCTGCAACAGCGCCGCCAAGATCGGCACGCAGCAGGTTTGGAACGAGCGCGCGGCAATGGTTCGCGAAGGCGGTGAGGCCGCCATGCAGGCGCTGGCCGAGTCGTCCCCCAGCAGGTGGTTCACCGAAGACTTCGTCAAGGCGCATCCGACCCAAGTGCGTCAAGCGCAATCCTGGATCGCCAGCATCGCGCCGCAAGGCTATGCCGCTTGCTGTGAGGCGCTGGCAGCATCTGACTTGCGCGAAGAACTTGACCGTATCACCACCCCCACGCTGTTATTGGCGGGCGCGTTGGACCCGGTCACCACCGTGGCCGATGCCCAGGCCATGCAGGCTGGCATTGCTTGCTCGCAACTGGCCATGGTGCAGGCGTCGCATCTTTCGAACCTGGAAGCGCCGCGGGCGTTCACCCAGGCGGTGCTTCATTTTTTTACCACTGTTCAAAAAGCTTCTTAACTCTCGAGGACATCCTATGCTCTATCTGGTTCACATGATCGTCAACATTCCGTCAACGCTCGCGCCTGAAGAGGCCGCACGCATCAAAGCCGAGGAGAAGACCTATTCGCAGCAACTGCAAAGCGCTGGCAAATGGCCCCACCTGTGGCGCGTGGTGGGCGAGTATGCCAACTACAGCGTGTTCGACGTGGAAAGCAACGACGCGTTGCACGACACGCTCAGCAAGCTGCCGCTGTTTCCGTTCATGAAGATCACGGTCACTGCGCTGGCCAAGCATCCCTCGTCCATCGTCTAGGCCATGGCCCAGCACAAAAGAACCCTGATGCTGCTCGCGGCAGCACTGTTTATGACTTACGCCACCTTGGCGCAGGCGGAGGCCAAGTGGCCAATCAAACCTGTCAAGTGGGTCGTGCCCTTCCCACCGGGTGGGGCAATGGACGTGATTGCCCGCACACTGGGCGACCGGCTCACTCAGGATCTCGGCCAGCCCTTTGTGATCGAGAACCGGCCCGGCGCTGGTGGCAACATTGGCGCCGACTACGTGGCCAAGCAGCCT
>CAZHDP010000005.1:0-26136 GCA_964531605.1 uncultured Burkholderiaceae bacterium
ATGCGGCCATTGCCACCCGGTTTAGGGTTGACGACGATGACCTGGATGCCGGGTTTGACCAGATCGTCCCAGTCTTTGATCTTTTTGGGGTTGCCGTTGCGGGTCAGGAACAGCATGGTGGAGCTGGTGGGCGAGGCGTTGCCAGGGAAACGCTTGGCCCAGTCTTTGGCCACCACACCGGTGCTGGCCAGGAAATCGATGTCGGTGGTGGTGTTCATGGTCACCACATCGGCGTCGAGCCCATCGTTGACGGCCCGCGCCTGCGCGCTGGAGCCCCCATGAGATTGGTCGATCTTGATGTCTTTGCCCGTGGTCTTTTTGTAGTGCGCGATGAACGCCGCGTTGTAGTCTTTGTAAAACTCGCGGGCCACGTCATAGCTGGCATTGAGCAAGGTCTGGGCATGGGCCGCGTTGGCAAACCAAAGGAAAGACGCGACGAGTGCGGTGTAAAGCGGTTTGTTCATACAGAGACCATCTCTTGGTTGGGTTGGGATTCAGACGTTGGTGAAGGCGTGAGCGTCAAACCACCCTCGCCCAGAAGTGACTGCAGCAAAGCCAAGCCCAGCGGCCAATGGCCATGGCCCGACGCCACGTTGAGGTGACCGCCATCTTGAACACGGACAAACTCACTGCCCCAAGCACGGGCAAAAGCACCTGCCAGCCGAACCGGGCAAAACGGGTCATTGCTGCTGGCCACCAGCACGCTGCGGTAGGGCAATTTTTGGAAGGGCACAGGCGCAAAATCGGCCAATGCACCACGGCGCTCAGGGTCTGCCGGTGCGACCAACAAAGCCCCTTGAATGCGGGCTTGAACCTCAGCAGGTAAATGGGCCGTGGCAATGCAACCCAGGCTGTGCGCGGCAATCACGACGGGGCTGGCTTGGGCCAGGACCGTGCGGGCAATCGAGTCGACCCAGGCCTCACGGGCTGGGGACACCCAATCGTCTTGCTGAACTCTGACAGCGCCCACCACGCGTTCGGCCCACAGCGTTTGCCAATGGCCGGGCCCCGAATCGCGCCAGCCTGGAACGATGATGACAGTGGTGGCAGTGATGATGCGCTCCTCGTGATTCACACAGGAGGCGGATTGTGCAAGCCGGGGTTCAAAAACCAAACGACTGAATAGCTGTTTGTTTATGCTTGTTTGCAAATAACCAAATCATCTGAAGCAAATGACCGCAAGCATTTGCCCATGAAAAAACCCGGCACCAGGCCGGGTTCAGAAGAGGGAGCGCGGTACAGGCTTATTCGGCCGATTTTTTGCTCTTTTTGGATTTTTTCTCTTTCTTGTCCTTCTCGTCCTTGCAAGCCTTCAGCGCCTTGGTGGTCTGAGCGGCGCTGACACAAGCTTTGGTCTTTTCGAGTTTGGCCATTTTTTTGTCGATGCGTGCCGTGGCAGCTTGCTTGGCAGCAGCCAGTTTGGCGCCACTGCTCGCGGCCTCCGTCACAGCGGGTGCTGGGGCGACAGCTGGGGCCGGGGCTGGCGCCATGACGGGCACAGGCGCCGGTGCGGGTGCCGCAGCGGGCGCTGCGGTTTGAGCGCAGACAGTGGTGGCAGCCAGGGCCAGGCTGATCAGAAAGGGAATGTGCCGGATGTTCATGTGTTGTTCCTGTTTGTGCATGAAGGACTTGTCAGTCCAACGGGTATTTTTGCTGATTTTCGGCTGCGTCATCGGGCCTTGCGACAGAAAACCCGGCAGCTGAGCGGGTTTCGACCCAGCCGCGAAGAGGCTGCCGTTTCGGGTCAAGTGGATGCACACAAAGCCTGCGCTGCCTTCACGATGGCGGGCACCCCCACACGCGACTGTTCTTCAAGCACAGGGGCATAACCAACCGGGATGCGAGGCGCCCCCAGGCGGCGCACCTTACAGGCCAATTGCTCTGCGACCGTCGCTGCGATTTCAGCGCCAAAGCCACCGGCTTGCACGGCCTCATGCACCACCAGCAGCTTGCCGGTCTTGGCGCATGACTGCAGCACTGCTTCGCGGTCCCAAGGCCACAGCGTGCGCAGGTCCAGCACGTCGGCCCGCAGGCCCTGGCTGGCCAACTGGTCAGCGGCCTCAACGCAGGCGTGCACCTGTCGGCTCCAGCTCACCAGGGTCACATCACCGCCTTCACGCAAGGTGGCGGCTTTGCCCAACGGCACCTGAACCGACTCGTCCACCACGCCCTCCAGACCCCAGAGGTTTTTGTGCTCCATGTAGATCACCGGATCACCGCACTGCATTGCGGCCCGCAACAGCGAATAGTTGTCTTGGGGACTTGACGGGCACACGACCACCACCCCCGGCAAGTGGGCAAACCACGCCTCCAACGACTGAGAGTGCTGTGCAGCAGAAGCGTCCCAGATGCCTGACGGCATCCGCGCCACCAGCGGCACACGGCCTTGGCCACCGAACATGAAACGGTTTTTGGCGGCCTGGTTGACGATCTCGTCCATGCCACACAGGGCAAAGTCCACCACCCGCATCTCCACCACGGGCCGCAAGCCCGCCAGCGCCATGCCGACGCCTGCCCCCATGATGGCAGCCTCCGAAATGGGGGTGTCGATGATGCGGGCTGTCCCGAATTTGTCTTGCAAACCACGGTACTGGCCAAAGATGCCTCCGCGTCCGACGTCCTCACCCAGCACCACGACCCGGGGGTCGGCCTGCATTTCACGTTCGACGGCCAGCGCCGCTGCTTGAGCGCAGTTCAATGTGGCGTTCAAAACCATACGCCCTCCCCTGTGGTTTGTATGTCGGTGTAGGCTTGCGCGGCCTCAGGCCACGGGGCAGCCGAGGCGGCAGCCAAGGCGGCGGTCACTTCACGCAAGGCCTCGGCGTCGATGGCATCCAGTTGCGTCAGGTCGCCGCCTTGCGCGGCAAACGCGGTGCGCGCTTTGAGGATCGGGTCGGTTTTCAAGGCCTGAGCGACCTCAGCGGGGTCGCGGTAAGCGGCCACGTCCACCGACACATGCCCCTTCACACGGTAGGTGATGGCATGCAGCAACTGCGGACCGCTGCCAGCACGCACGGCCTCTGTGAGTGCTCTTGCTGCCAGCCAAACGGCTTGCACGTCGTTGCCATCGACGCGGGTGGCGGGCACCCCCAGGCTTTCAGCGCGAGCAGAAGCGCCCTCGCCTGCGATCATGGGCCCACTGGCGGTGGTGGCGCTCCAACGGTTGTCCTCGCAGACAAACAGCACGGGCAGCTGGTACACGCGCGCCCAGTTCAACGACTCCAAAAACGGGCCTCGGTTGATCGCCCCATCGCCGAAAAAGCACACCGTCATGCCGTGGTTATTGAGCAATTTTTGGGCATGTGCAGCCCCCGCCGCAATGGGCAAGCCCGCGGCCACGACGCCATTGGCACCCAACATGCCCACCGAAAAATCGGCGATGTGCATCGAGCCGCCTTTGCCCCCATTGAACCCGGTGGCTTTGCCAAACAGCTCTGCCATCATACGGCCCAGGTCAGCGCCTTTGGCCAACGTGTGGCCGTGGCCCCGGTGGGTCGAGGTGAGGTAGTCGGTGGGTTTCAGGTGGGCGCACACACCGGTTGGCACAGCCTCTTGCCCGGTGGACAAATGCAGAGGGCCACGCACTTTGGCCGTGCCGTCGGCGGCTTGGCCATAGGCGCTCACGCCACCTTGGCTGGCGGCTTCGGCAGAGTCTTCAAAAGCGCGAATGCGCACCATCATGCGGTACAGGTCAGCCAGCACAGGGGTGGCAACCTGCGTGACAGGGGAATCGGTATCAGTGCCCAAGGGCATCTCCTTCGTTGGAAAAAACAGGGCCTGAACCAGGCCCACTCAAAACTGGCAGGGGTGGTTCACCCCTCGTCAGCGTAAATGGCCACATGCACCGCTTCACCCACGCGGGCCCAGCCGCGGTACATGCCTTCAGTGTTGAAGGGCAACGCCACTTGGCCGTGGCGGTCAATGGCGATCAGGCCACCGCGCCCCCCCAAAGGCATCAGCGTGTCATGCACCACACGGTGTGCGGCCTCGTGCAAGCTGAGCCCCGCATAGGCCATCAACGCAGACACATCGTAAGCGGCCACCGCACGGATAAAGGCCTCGCCCACACCGGTGCACGACACGGCCACAGTGGCGTCGTTGGCATAGTTGCCCGCCCCGGCCACCGGGCTGTCACCCACGCGCCCGGGCAGCTTGTTGGTCACCCCGCCTGTTGAGGTGGCTGCCGCCAAGTGACCTTCGGCATCCAGGGCGACCGCACCCACCGTTCCGAACTTGGCACGCTCGTCCAAGGGTGGTGAAAGAGTCACAGCAGGTGTCGGCTGCAAGGCTGCCAACAGGGTCTGGCTGTCATGGTCCAAGGTGCCCGTGCGGGCTCGTCCTGCATCAGGGCTTTGCGCCAACGCAGCCTGCACGGCATGAAGTTGGGCCAGGCGCTCGGGTGTGCCAAACCAATCGGCTGGGACAACATCGCAACCGCGTTCCATCGCAAAGCGCTCGGCACCCGCACCCACCAAGAACACTGGCCCCGCAGCCTCCAGCACGGCACGGGCCGCCAAAATGGGATTGCGCAAACGGGTCACACCCGCCACAGCACCCACAGCCAAGTCATGCCCGCGCATGATGCACGCGTCCAATTCGTGCCCTTGGTCAGCGGTGTATACCGCCCCCCGACCGGCATTGAACAAAGGACATTCCTCCAACGAACGCACCGCTTCGGTAACCACGTCCATCGCAGACGCGCCTTTGGCCAATTGCGCTTGTCCGGCGTGCACGATGTCATGCAAGGCCTGTCGGTAACGTGCTTGTTGCGCCGCCGTTACCGAGGCGCGCGTCAGGGTCCCTGCCCCACCATGGATGGCCAACACGGGAGCCCCGGGGCGGGATGGTGTATTGGCCGTCATGAAGCCCTCTCTGGGTCTGTCTGGGTTGATCGTCGCGCCAGGACTTTTTCAATGCGGCGCCCTTCCAGTGCCAGCACCTCAAACACCCAGCCGCTGGAGTCGACCCTTTCTCCCACCTCAGGCAAATGCCCCAGCTCTGCCATGACCAGGCCTGCCACGGTGTTGTAACGGCCCCGGTCTTCTTCTGGCAATTCGTCGATGTCCAAGCGAGACTTGAGTTCTGCCACAGGCATCAGGCCCGCGAGCAACCACGCGCCATCAGGCTGTGGGGTGGCCCAAGCGTCCCCCGCTTGGTCAGGCCGCAGCTCTCCGGTGATGGCTTCGAGCAGGTCGCGCGGCGTCAACATGCCTTGCACCACACCGTACTCGTCCACCACGAACACCATGCGGCTGGCCTGCGCACGAAATTGCTCCAGCAACTCCATGCCCGTCAGGGTCTCTGGCACATAGGTCGGCGGGCTGACATGGTCTTCGATCGGGTTGTCGCGGTAGGCCCCCAGCTCCAACAGGCGCGCCAAGCTGATGACCCCCACCACATCGTCCAAGCTGCCGCGCCCCACAGGGTACCAAGAATGGGCATCTTTTTCGCCCTTCTGGCTGATCTGCTCTAGACACTTTGCTATCGAATTAGAAGCATCCAACCAATCCATGTCGCTGCGCGGCACCATCAACGACGCGAGGTTGCGGTCGTCGAGGTGAAACACGTTGCGCACCATCTGGTGTTCGTGTTGCTCGATCAGGCCGGCATCGACCCCTTCTTCCAGGCTGGCAGAGATTTCTTCTTCGGTCACCTGACGGGATTGCTTGGTGTCAATGCGCAGCAGGTGCAGCACGCCTGCGGTGGTGCTGGAGAGCAGCTTCACAAAAGGCCCCGCCACCGTGGCCAGCCAGCGCATCGGCGGCGCCAACCACCTTGCCGTGACTTCTGGGTGCAGCTGCGCGATGCGCTTGGGCACCAGTTCGCCAAAAATGATGGTCACAAAGGTGATCGTGGTCACCACCATCGCGGTGGCTGTGATGCCTGCAACCTTGTCGGTCAAGCCCAGGGTTTGCAGCCAGTCCCCCAGAGCATCACTGAACGCAGCCTCGCCCACAATGCCGTTGAGCATGCCTATCGACGTGATGCCCACTTGCACCGTGGACAAGAATTTGGTCGGCTGCTCCATCAGCACCAGCGCCGTTTGTGCACCTTTGTCGCCCGCTTCGGCCATCGCGGCCAAACGTGCCTTGCGACTGGACGCGAGCGCCATCTCTGACATGGCGAACACGCCATTGAGCAAGGTCAGCATTGCGATCAGCACAAAATCCATGGGGCAACAGCGAAAATGAACACCATGGCACTCTACCTTATCGGCGACCTCCAAGGCTGTCACGACGCATTAGACCGGTTGCTGGTCGACATTGACTTTTCACCCAGCCGGGACACCGCCTACTTTTTAGGCGATCTGGTCAACCGTGGCCCCGACTCTGCAGCCGTGCTGCGCCGCCTGATGGGCTATGGCCATGCCGCGCGTTGCCTGCTGGGCAACCATGACCTGCACCTGCTGGCCGTGGCCCATGGCGTGCGTCGCCCCAGCAGACGAGACACACTCCAAACCGTGCTGGAAGCCACGGACCGCCATGCGCTGCTGGACTGGTTGCGCCACCAGCGCTTGGCCCTGTGGGAACACGGGGTGTTGATGGTGCATGCAGGTGTGCTGCCCTCTTGGTCCGCCGCTCAAACCCTGCAATTGGCGGCCGAGGTGGAGTCGGTGTTGCAAAGCCCGGAACTGGGCGAGTTTTTGGCGCAGATGTACGGCAACACACCGAACGCGTGGCACCCTTCGCTGGCAGGTGCTGAGCGTTTGCGGGTGATCGTCAATGCCTTGACACGCTTGCGTTACTGCACGGCACAAGGGGAGATGGAGTTCGACACCTCCTCAGGCCCCGCACCTGTCGGCCACATGCCCTGGTTTGACGTGCCCGAACGCCAGACGGCAGAGGTGTGTGTGGCTTTCGGGCACTGGTCTACCTTGGGCTGGTTGCAAGACCGCAGCGATGTGTATTCGCTGGACAGCGGGTGCGTGTGGGGTGGTCAACTCAGCGCGCTCAAGCTGGGCGAGCAAGGCAAAGCGCACACACTGATTCAGGTGGCGTGTCAGCAGGCCCAACCCCCTGGCGACTGAGTGCGTTGACCCCGTCGAGGGTCTCCTGCGAGACATTTGGAGGGGGTTTCAAAAGGTCGGATGGGGTTTGCCCGGATATGTCCTGCGGTCGTCACAGACCAAGATGGAAGAGGTTGTCAACCTCATGCCCGAGTCGGGCCATCATCTGGAGCAAAACATGACTGAACAAGGCTTTTTGAAGGGCTGCTGGCAAGGCAGCGCGATGCGTGCAGTGGCCGGTGCGGTGGCCGCACTGTGTGTCGCTGGCGGCGCGCAAGCGCAGGAAACGTTCAAAGTGGGCATCGTGAGCTTCTTGTCGGGTCAAGCAGCCGAGAGCTTTGGCATCCCCGCTGTCAACGGCGCCAAGGTATTGGTAGACGCCTTCAACAAAGGCACTGCGCCAGCCCCGTTCAACAAGGTGGGCTTTGGCGGCATGAAGATCGAGGCCGTCTATGTGGACGAAAACGGTGGCGCCACCAAACAAGTGCAAGAGCTGCGTAACTTGTATGACCGTGACAAGGTCGATGCCGTGGTGGGCTATGTGGGCTCGGGCGACTGTTTGGCCGTGGCACCGGTGGCAGAAGAAATGAAGAAATTCCTGGTGCTGTACGACTGCGGCACCCCGCGCATTTTTGAAGACAGCAAACCCAGTTTTGTGTTCCGCACAGCCTCTCACGCAGCCATGGACAACGTGGCACTGGCCCGCTACATGAAGGCCAAAAACATCAAGGCCGATACCTTCAACATGATCAACCAGGACTACGCCTGGGGACAGGATTCCAAGAAAGACTTCACGTGGTCGATGGAAAAGCTTTACCCCAACGCCAAAGCGGGTGAAGACCAACTGCCCAAGTTCGGCGCAGGCCAATACGGCACCGAGATTTCTGCCCTGATGGCCAAACCCGCCGACGTGACGCACAGCAGTTTGTGGGGCGGCGACCTGCAGGCGTTCATCTTGCAGGCAGCCCCCCGTGGGTTGTTCAAACGCACCCAAGTGGTGTTCTCTGCCGCCGACCACGTGCTGCCAGGCCTGGGCGACAAAATGCCCGATGGGGTGATCCTTGGCGCTCGCGGTGCCTATGGCCTGATGTCACCCAAGTCGGCGTTGAATGACTGGTGGTGGGACATCTACAGCAAGGCGTACAACGTGTACCCCGTGCAAGCCCCCTACCGCATGGCGCAGTCCCTGTTGGGCTTGAAGTTGGCCGTTGAAAAAGCGATGGCTGCCAACGGAGGCAAAAAGCCCAATTCCGAACAATTGGCAGCCGCCATGCGCAATTCAGAATGGGACTCCCCTGCAGGCAAGATCCGCATGGCGATTGGTGGCGGCCACCAAGCCATCCAGGAAACCGCGATTGGCAAAACCCGCTATGACGCTGCCAAGAAGATGGTGATGTTGGACGACATCATGCGCTTCCCCGCAGAGTGTGTGAACCCACCAGCGAACATGAAATCCGAAGACTGGATCAAAGCAGGCTTTCCCGGGGCCAAGGGTTGCCCTTGAATGGGAACGACTGAGCACAGACTTTGATTGACCCTCGACCATGCTGACCATACTCATCGACGGATTGACGTACGCCTCGTGGCTCTTCATCGTGGCATTGGGATTGACGCTCGTTTTTGGCGTGCTGAAGATCCTCAACATTGCCCACGGCAGCTTCTACGCGCTGGGGGCTTATGCTGCCGCCAGCTTTGTGGGCTGGGCCAGCGCCATGAAGTGGGCACCGGGCTACACGTTGGTGGCGATGTTGTTGGCAGCCGTGGCCGTGGCGGCCATCGTCGCCCCACTGACAGAGCGCGGCCTGCTGCGCTTTTTCTATGGGCGCGACGAAGTGCTGTTGGTGCTGGTGACATACGCCATGTTTTTGATCATGGAAGACGTGACCAAGCTCATTTGGGGCGCCAACCCCTACTACGTGTCTGAGCCCTACGGCTTGTTTGGCAACATCGACATCGGGACGCAGACTTACGTGGGGTACGACTTTGCACTGGTGGTGTTGGCCATCGTGGTGGGTGTGGCCGTCTGGTGGTGGCTGAACCGCACCCAACAAGGCAAGGTCATGATCGCGGTGATCCACAGTGCCGAGATCGCGTCGAGCATGGGCGTGAACGTGTCACGGGTGTACATGCTGGCGTTCTCCGTGGGCATCTTTTTGGCGGCCATCGGTGGCGCGTTCACGGCCCCCATGATTTCGGTCCAACCCGGCGTTTCTGTGGGGGTGATCATCGTGTCGTTTGCGGTGGTGATCATTGGCGGCTTGGGCAGCATCGAAGGGGCTGCGGTGGGTGCGTTGATCGTGGGTCTGGCGCGGTCCATGGCCGTGCATTTGGCCCCAGTGGCAGAGCTGTTTTCTATCTATGTGGTGATGGCCGTGGTGTTGATGTTCCGCCCCGAAGGCCTGTTTCAGCGCATTCAGGCACGAAAGATCTGAGCCATGGCTGTTGAAAAACCTTTGCGCCACACGGTGTGGCTGGCGGTGACCTGCTGTTTGGCCTTGGCGGCGGCGGGTTGGGTCATGCCCAAATGGCTGACTTTTTTGATCACGATGGCAGCGGCCAACGGCTTGGTCTCGCTGGGCATTGTGGTGTTGATGCGCGGTGGAGTGGTGCCCTTTGGGCAGGGCATGGTGTTCGCCATTGGCGGGTACACCGCCGCGCTGATGTTCAACAAACTGGGGTTGACCGACGCCTTGTTGCTCACGGTCACAGGTGGTCTGATCTCGGCTTTGATCGCGGCACCGTTTGCCCCCTTGCTGTCACGTTACCGCGGCATCTTTTTTGCCATGCTGACCTTGGCGCTGTCCATGGTCACCTACGGCCTGCTGATGAAACTCGAAGTGCTGGGTGGCTCGGACGGGTTCAATTTAGGTCGCCCCACCTTGTTTGGCCAAAAACTGCCTGATGACAAGGTGGGCTACATCATGTACGTGCTGACCATCAGCGTGTCCACGGTGATGGCGCTGCTGGCTCGCATTTATTTTGACAGCACACGGGGCTTGATCACAGTGGCCGCGCGCGAAAACGAACTCCGGGTGGAGTACCTTGGCGGCTCAGTGCGGCATGCCATGGCAATCAACTTCATTTTGGCCGCTTTCTGCGGCGGCTTGGGTGGCGCCCTGGCCGTAATGGCCCTGGGCCACATCGAGCCCAACTTCAGCTTCTGGACCACCTCGGGTGAGTTTGTCTTTGTGGCCATTTTGGCGGGCTGGCAGAGCGTGGTGGCCTTGTTTGTCGCGAGTACGGTGTTGGAAGTGGTGCGGTCGTTCTCCAGCGCCTATTTCCCGAACACTTGGCAATTGGCACTGGGTATCTTCTTGCTCGTGGTCATCCGGTTTTTGCCCCGCGGCATTGGCTCGCTGTGGGTGAAAGGGGGCACGCGATGAGTGTGAATCAAACCACCGTGCTGCACGCCCAGAACCTGGAGAAAAAGTTCGGGGCCGTGGTAGCGGCCTCGAACATCAACATCCGCATTGCCGCTGGCGAGCGGGTGAGCCTGATTGGCTCGAACGGGGCAGGCAAAACCACCTTTGTGAACATGATCACGGGCTACCTCAAGCCCGATTCAGGACAGATCTTGCTGGACGGCAAGGACATCACCCCCTTGGCTCCACGGGCCATCACGCACTTGGGTGTGGCGCGCTCGTTCCAGATCCCGCAGTTGTACGGCGACCTTTCCGTGATCGACAACATGTTGGTCGCCAACGCCTGCCACGACCAGCGCCTGAGCTTTTGGCAGTCGGCGCGACGCACGGCAGCCATTGAGCGCGCGGATGCCCTCTTGTCGCGGTTTGACCTGAGTGAACACCGCAACCGCCGTGTGGCCGAGTTGCCGGGCGGCGTGCGCAAATTGTTGGACATTGCCATGGCCTTGACCAGCGCGCCCAAGCTGTTGTTGCTGGACGAGCCCACCAGCGGCGTGTCAGCCGAAGAAAAATTCCCGATGATGGAAACCATCATGGCCGGTTTGGCACAGGACCAGTCCACCACCGTGCTGTTTGTCGAGCATGACATGGACATCGTCAACCGTTACGCCAGCAGGGTCGTGGCGTTTTACAGCGGGCGCATCATCGCCGACGACACCCCCGCCGTGGCGTTGGCGACCGATGATGTGCGCCGCTACGTCACTGGCGAATTGCTGAGCGAATAAGGAAGCGAACCATGCTCAAGGTAGAAGGCATCCACGTTTCGATCCAATCGGTGGTCGCGCTGCGGGGCTTGTCCCTCACGGTGTCCGACGGCACGATGGTGGGTTTGATCGGTCGCAATGGCGCGGGCAAAACCACGATGCTGCGCTCGGTCATGGGACACCTCAAGCCCAGCCAGGGCCGCATCACGTTCAACGGAGAGGATTTGACGGCACTGCCCCCACATGCCCGTGCACGCTTGGGCATTGGGTACATGCCGGAAGACCGAGGCCTGGTACCCGAGTTGACGGTGGAAGAAAATATTTTGGTGCCTGTTTGGGTGAACAAATCCCTGAACCGAGCCGAGCGCTTGTCCCTGGTTTACAAGGTGCTGCCAGAGTTGCTGGAAATGAAAGACCGCCGAGCCTTGCTGCTCTCTGGAGGACAGCAAAAACTGGTCGCCCTGGCGAGAGCGCTGGCCGTGGGCACCCGTTTGCTGCTGCTGGACGAGCCTTTTGAAGGGGTGGCACCCGCCCTGTCAAAGCGACTGGGTGAAGTGATCGCAGGCTTGAAAGGTTCAGAAGTGTCCGTGCTGATCGCTCAGAGTGACTTGAACCATTCACGCAAGCTGGTGGACACCGAATTCGTGATCGAACGCGGTGCCAATGTTGAACCTGTGGCGTCCGTCACAGCTTGAGCCTCCAGCCCCATCGGCACCCCTGATCACATGAACCACTGGCAAGACTACCCCGTGCCTGCGCTGCGGCACGAAGCCCTCTATGGTGACCGCTTGGTCCCGTGTTTCTCGGACCGACCTAGCAGCTTTTTCGGCATGTTTATGGATGCCGTGGCCGCGCGCCCTGATGCGGATGCGATCACCTTTGAGGGCCAACGTTGGAGCTATGCGGTCTGTGCCGAGCAGGTGCAGCGCTTGGCGCATGGGCTCGCGTCTCGCGGCATCGTCCAAGGCGACCGCGTGGTGCTGTTTGTGGACAACCGACCCGAGTTTTACCTGGCACTCATGGCGCTGCAGCAGTTAGGCGCCATCGCCGTGCCCGTGGGTGTGCGAGAGCAAGCCCCTGGGCTGGCCTACATCCTGCAGCAGTGCGAAGCCAAAGGCGTCGTTTGCGACAGCCATTTGGCAGAGCGACTGCCCGATGCAGGGGCTGTGCCCAACCTGCAATTGAGGGTGGCCGTGGGGACCGACACCGCAGGTGCTGACGTCACGCTGGGCAGCCTGATGGGCGACCCAACGGGGCCGTTGCCCATCGTGCCCCAAGTGCACTTGAAGGAAACCGATGTGGCGGTGATCCTGTACACCTCTGGCACCACCGGGAACCCCAAAGGCGCGATGCTCACGCACCTCAACATCGTGCATTCGGTTTTGCACTATGAAGCTTGCATGAAGCTGGGCCCACAGGACCGCTCAGCCCTGGCGGTACCGGCCAGCCACGTGACGGGGTTGATTGCCGTCATTGCCGCGATGTTGAAGGTGGGTGGTTGCACGGTGATCGTGCCTGTGTTCAAGGCCGAGTCGTTCATTGCATTGCTTCAAGCAGAGCGCGTGACCCACACCTTGATGGTGCCCGCCATGTACCAGCTGTGCCTGATGCATGACAGCTTTGCCCATGCCGACTTGCGGCATTGGCGCATCGGTGGCTACGGTGGTGCACCGATGCCCGTGGCCACCATTGATGCCCTGGCCGAGCGTCTGCCTCAACTCACTTTGCTGAACGCCTACGGCGCCACCGAAACCACGTCGCCCACCACCATGATGCCCATGGGGCATACGCGGGAAAAGGCCGACAGTGTGGGGGTGATGTTGCCGGCTGCATTGGTGCGTGTGATGGACGACGAGGGTCGCGAGGTCCCGCCTGGGGAGACCGGTGAACTGTGGATCGGTGGGCCGATGGTGGTCCCTGGGTACTGGGCCAATCCGCAAGCCACGGCGTCATCGTTCACAGCGGGGTATTGGCATTCCGGTAATTTGGGGTCTGTTGATGCGCAGGGTTATGTACGCGTGTTCGACCGAAAAAAAGACATGCTCAACCGGGGTGGCTACAAGATTTTTTCGGTAGAGGTGGAAAACGTGCTGATGGCTTGGCCCGGGATGGTGGAGGCCGCCATCGTGGGCCGCCCTTGCCCTGTGCTGGGTGAGCGGGTGCATGCCTTTGTCCACGCCCCAGGTGCACCGCAGGATGAGCACGCCCTGCGAGTCCATTGCGCCCAGCGGCTTGCGGACTACAAAGTGCCAGAGTCCGTAACCTGGTGCGATGCGCCCCTGCCTCGCAATGCCAATGGCAAGCTGATGAAGCGTCTGCTGCGCGAGCAGTTGCCAAGCTGAGCCCCAGCACAAGCGTGGAACGGTGCCCTGCGCGCTTGTTTGGTGCGGCGTTCTTGCCTAAACTCGTTGAATTCATCATCAGATTCAAGACACTCAGAAAGCACCCATGACACAGCAAAACGAACTGTTGGAAGAAATGCGCGGCCCCGTGCTGTGGCTGACCATCAACCGCGAAGAACGCCGCAATGCGATGAACCCGACGGTGCTCGATGGCATCAGCCAAGCGATGGTGCGGGCCAACCAAGACCGCAACATCCGAGCGATTGTCCTCACAGGCGCAGGCACCAAAGCGTTCTGTGCCGGTGCCGACCTGCAAAGCGGCAAGGCCTTCAAGTTCGACTACTCCGAGCCCAATGCAGGTTTTGCAAATGTGCTGCGCCAATCCCAAAGCTGCCACGTCCCCCTGATCGCGAGGGTGAATGGCGCTTGCATGGCAGGCGGCATGGGCTTGATGAGCATGTGTGACATGGTGGTTGCCAGCGCTGATGCCATCTTTGGCTTGCCTGAGGTGAAGGTTGGGCTGTTTCCGGCCCAGGTGTTGGCCGTGCTGGGCAAATTGCTGCCACACCGGGTGTTGTCTGAAATGTGCATCACGGGCGAGCCCATCACCGCCGCGCAAGCGCTGTCCTATGGTTTGGTCAACCATGTGGCCGATGGCGGCATCGAGGGTCTGGACGCCAAGGTAGATTGGTTGCTCAACCGCACGCTGGACAAATCCCCTGCGGCCATCCGCCGTGGGCTGTACATGATGAAAAAGATGGACGCCATGGCGTTCGAAGAATCGATTTCGTTCGCGGAGAGCCAGATCGCCTTGTTTGCGCTGACCGAGGACGCCGGTGAAGGGCAATTGGCCTTCCGCGAAAAGCGCAAACCGCAATGGACTGGCCGTTGATCCCCAACCTTCACTGAAAAGTCATACGCATGAACAACAAAATCGTCCGCATCGGTGGTGCCTCCGGCTTTTGGGGTGACAGCAGCGCAGGCGCGCCACAGCTGGTGAACAGCGGACAAATCGACTACCTCGTGTTCGATTATTTGGCCGAGCTGACCATGTCCATCCTCGCGGGTGCGCGCCTCAAAAAGCCAGAGCTTGGGTACGCGACCGATTTTGTGACGGTGACCATGACATCGGTGTTGCGCGACGTGGTGGACAAAGGCATACGGGTGGTCAGCAATGCGGGCGGCGTGAACCCTCAAGCTTGCGCCACGGCCTTGGCTGCAGTGGCCAAAGCCCAGGGCATAGACCTCAAGATTGCAGTGGTCACGGGAGACGACGTGATGCCGTTGATGGACGGCCTGCGTGCGCAAACGCCGCCGATCACTGAACTGCAAAGCGGTGCACCGATGCCACAACAGGTGCTCACAGCCAACGCCTACTTGGGGGCTTTGCCCGTCAAAGCTGCGCTGGATGCTGGCGCTCAAGTCGTGATCACCGGGCGGTGCGTGGACTCTGCGGTCACGCTGGGGGTCTTGATGCACGAGTTTGGCTGGACTTCGACCGACTACGATGCCTTGGCGGGCGGCAGTCTGGCAGGGCACATCATCGAGTGCGGTTGCCAAGCCACCGGCGGCTTGCACACCGATTGGGACACCGTGCCTGACTGGCCCCACATCGGGTATCCCATCGTCGAATGCCATGCCGATGGCCATTTTGTCGCGACCAAACCTGCAGACACGGGTGGCAAAGTGACCCCTGCGGTCATCGCCGAGCAAATGCTTTACGAGATCGGTGACCCTACCACCTACCTCTTGCCGGACGTGATCTGTGACTTCACGAAAGTGACGATGGCTCAGGTCGGCGAACACAGGGTCGAAGTGCGTGGTGCGGCAGGCCGCGCGCCGACCGACAGCTATAAAGTTTGTAGCACCTACGTGCAAGGTTTCAAAACGTCGGCACAGCTGGCCATCGTGGGGGTGGACGCGGCCTTGAAAGCCCGACGCACCGGCGAGGCCATCCTCACACGCACGAGTGAGATGTTCGACAAGCTTGGCCTGGGGCCCTATACGCGCACCAACCTGGAGGTGCTGGGTGCAGAGCATTGCTTTGGCCCTCACGCGCGCACCTCACACAGCCGCGAGGTGATTTTGCGGGTGACGGTGACCCATGCGCGCAAAGAAGCGCTGGACTTGTTTGCACGTGAGGTGGCGCCAGCGGGCACATCGTGGTCACCGGGCACCACAGGTGCCGGCATGGGACGGGCCTCTGCGGCAGCGTCCATCCGCCAGTACGCGTTCTTGCTGCCCAAACAGACCCTGACACCACGTGTGCTGGTCGACGGGCAAACCCTTGAGGTGCCACAGCCTGAGGGACAAGGCACAGCGACCTCACTGGCACAGCGCGCGGTCGCACCATCTGTCGCACCGTCGCAGCCAGGCGCACAACATCCAGGTGACACCGTCCAAGTGCCCTTGATCAGACTGGCCTATGCCCGCAGTGGCGACAAGGGTGACATTTCGAACATTGGGGTCATCGCTCGACGCCCCGAATGGTTGGAATTTTTGCGGGAGACCCTCACCGAAGCAGTCGTTGCCAGCTACTTGGCGCACCTCGTCAAAGGCAAGGTGACACGCTACGACGTGCCAGGCATCAAGGCCATGAATTTTGTATGCGAACAAGCCTTGGACGGCGGGGGCATGGCGTCGCTGCGCAACGACCCCTTGGGCAAAGGCATGGGACAAATCTTGTTGACCCTGCCCATCAACGTGCCCACCCGCTTGTTGGCCCTGGCCTGAAACGGCCCACATAGAAAGCACAAAGCCCCGACATCGGGGCTTTGTGTGGGTGGTTGAAGCGGCGCGCGGTGTGATCAGTTCAGAGCGTCCGCCGTGTCTTGTGGCTGGTCTGTGACGTCTGCCGGTGACATGGCAGGGGCCTCCTGAACAGGTGCAGGTGCAGACACTGGCAGCTTGAACAACGCAGCCACTTTACGGCGCGGCTTGATGTTCGACGAAATGCTTCGCGTCGCCGCCTTCGGCGCCGCTTCCCATTGCGCGGGGGCAGAAGCGGAAGGTGCTTCGTAAGGCTTGTCAAAGAACGGATCGCGGTTGACTGGCGCGGGCACGAAACCACCCCCACGGCGAGGGCGGCTGTCCCGGCTGACGGGGGGCACGTCCAACACATCGCGGGGATCGTCTTCACCCCAATGACGGCGACCCGTGTTGATGCGGCCACGGGGTTGGTCTTCTTCGTACTCTACCGATTCGAGTTCGATTTTTTTCTTCAGCAGTTTTTCAATGTCGCCGACCAAGCGCTGGTCGGTGGCCGACACGAAGCTGACGGCCAAGCCCGACGCGCCAGCACGGCCGGTACGGCCGATGCGGTGAACGTAGTCTTCTGCGTTGAAGGGGATGTCGAAATTGAACACCGCAGGCACATCTTTGATGTCCAGACCACGGGCCGCCACGTCGGTGGCGATCAACAAATCAACTTCGCCTTTTTTGAACGCGTCCAAGGCCTTGAGCCGTTCGTCTTGGCTCTTGTCACCGTGCAATGCAGCGGTTTTCAAACCTTCGCGCTCCAATGAACGCGCCAAACGGGCACAGCCCAGTTTGCTGTTCACGAACACGAACGCCTGGGTGATGCTGTTTTGCTTGATCAACGACTTCAGCGCCCGACGCTTGTCGTCATCGATCACGCTGTAGAAGTGCTGCGATACCGTAGACGCCGTCTCATTGGGACGGGCCACCTCGATGGTCACGGGGTCTTGCAAATAGCTTGATGCCAGGCGCTTGATTTCAGGCGAGAACGTCGCCGAGAACAGCAAGGTGGTGCGCTGCTTAGGCAGGTAACTCAGGATGCGCTGCAGGTCGGGCAAGAAACCGATGTCCAGCATCCGGTCTGCCTCGTCGAGCACCACGTATTCGACCTGGTTCAAAGCGCAGTTTTTGGCCTCGATGTGGTCCAGCAAGCGCTCGGGTGTGGCCACCAGCACCTCGACGCCAGCTTTGAGCTCCAGCGTTTGAGGTTTCATGTCCATGCCACCGAACACCACGGCAGAGCGCAGATTGGTGTACTTGGCATACAGCTTGACCTGTTGCGCAACTTGGTCCGCCAACTCACGCGTGGGCAACAACACCAAGGCGCGCACCGGATGGCGTGCAGGTGACGTTGACGTGTTGTTGTGCACCATCATGCGTTGCAGCAAGGGCAGCGAAAAAGCAGCGGTTTTACCGGTGCCTGTTTGGGCAGCACCCATGACGTCTTTGCCCGTCAGCACCACGGGGATGGCCTGGGCTTGAATGGGGGTCATGGATTCGTAGCCCATTTCGGCTACGGCACGTGCCAGCGGTTCAGCCAGCGACAGATTGGAAAAGGATAGACTCATTTAGCCCTCTATTCTCGCACCGATGCGCGAAAAACGTCCATTTGCCTGTTTTTTAAGCAACCTAAAGGTGGTAAATCCGCCCTACTGCCTATGACATTGACCTCGTTTTCGGCGCCTCCTCGGCTGCTGCTGACCGGTTTTGACCCGTTTGATGGTGCCGTCATCAACCCCAGTTGGGCTGCAGTCAGCGCGTTCCACCACCACACCGTGGCGGGGCACTTGCTGTGTGCAGCGCAGCTTCCCACCCAGTTTGGCGCGTCCATTGACCGCCTTCGAGCACTCTTGGTCGAACACCAACCTGCGATGGTGATCTGTGTCGGACAGGCCCTGCGGCCCAAGGTGTCGATGGAACGCATTGCGATCAACATCGACGATGCACGAATCCCAGACAATGCGGGGCTTTCCCCGGTCGACACCCCTGTGGTGCAAGGTGGGCCTGCCGCCTATTTCAGCACCTTGCCCATCAAAGCGATGTACCAGGCCTTGTGTGATCACCACATTCCGGTCGAGGTGTCGCAGACCGCAGGCACTTTTGTCTGCAACCACGTGTTTTACGGCCTGATGCACATGCTGGCAAGCACCCCAGAGTGGCAGCACATCCGGGGCGGGTTCATCCACGTGCCAGCCTTACCCGAACAGGTAGGCCACAAAGAGGGCGCGCCCTCCATGCCGCTGAACACGGTCATGGCGGGATTGAATTTGGCCATTCAGTGCGCGCTGACCACGGCACGTGATGCCCCGTTGTCTGCCGGCGCACTGGACTGAGCCATCAGCACTGGACGTTCAGAGTCGAACGCCTGCCGACTTGACCGCTGGCCCCAAGGTATTCACCTGGTCTTTGACCAATGCACTGAAAGTAGACGTTGACGTTGGCACCGCCGTGATGCCCAGGTCCAGCAACTTGGCTTTGATCTCTGGCATCGTCAACACCTCGTTGCAAGCCGCGTTGAGGCGGGCGACCACCTCGGCGGACATTTTGGCGGGGCCGCTGATGCCAAAAAAATTGTCCAACAGCAGCTTGCGGTAACCCGACTCCAGCACCGAGGGCACATCAGGCATCAGAGGCGAGCGAGCGACGCTGGTGACCGCCAAAGGCTTCAACTGCCCACTTTTGAAAAAAGGCACGTAGGCGGTGATCACATCTATGCCCACGGGGATCACACCAGAGATCAAGTCTGTGGTCATGGGTGCACCACCCCGGTAAGGCACGTGCACCAAGTTAACGCCCATGGCCTTTTTCATGAGTTCACCATGGATGTGGCCGATCGACCCTGGACCACCCGAACCAAAATCCAGGCGTCCAGATTTGCGCGCCAAGCTTTCCAGGTCGGTGATCGTGTTCATGCCCGCGCGAGGGTTGGCCATGATGACCAAGGGGGCAGAGCCTAAAGAACTGACGTGGGTGAAAGCCTCTACAGGATCGTAAGGCAATTTTTCCAGTGTGAAAGGCCCCAGCGCAATCGGTGTGCTGTTGGACAGCATCAAGGTATTGCCGTCGGGTGCAGACTGTGCAACCGCGCTGCCGCCGATGGTGCCGCCAGCGCCGGGGCGGTTGTCCACCACCACAGGTTGCCCAAGCTTTTTGGTCAATTGCTCGGCGACCACACGGGCAACAATGTCGCTGGCGCCACCAGCGGGAAAAGTCACGACCAACTTGATCGGCTTGTCAGGCCAATTGGCCCATGCCGGCAAAGCCAACGTCAAGGAGCCAGAAGCAAGCAGGCCCAAGGCCTGACGACGGGAGGGGTATGGGACAGGGTTCATGTACAGACCTTAGCAAATAACGTGCAAGGCCCATCGTCGCTCAGGATGGCGCGCCAAGTCAAGCCATACCCAGGCGCCCCTCCCCCCCACTATCTCAGGCGGTCCAAGGCCCACTCAGCGTCCCGAGCCCGATCACGGGCACGGCGGGTGTTGCGGTCAAGATCAGACAGCTCATCGCGCAGGCGCTTGCGGGCGTCGTCCGTGGTCGCCGAACGCAAACGGTTTTCGAGATCGATGCGTCGACTGTCCAAACTGCGAACTTGGGCGCGGGCATCATAGACTTCTCGACCCAAACTGAACCGGCGTCGAAATTCACCGTCAATGTGAGGCGGGCACACACCGGCATACGTGCCACCGCCGAGGCCAAGTTGACCGGCATTTTCGACACGGCAGTAACTGATCAAGCCTTGGTCCCGACCTTGCAAATAGGCCGGTGTGTCGACGCTCACTTTGGCCTCTGCACAGTCTTTGACCAAGTCACTCAAACGAGACAGGGGGGCACCGGCCAAACCGTCGCGCAAACCTACCTCACCCCAACGGGCCACTTTGCATTCTTCAACGGTCATGCTGGCGCAGCCCATAAGGCCCATCAACACCACCAGGCCCAACATCCGACACAGCCAACGCACAGACAACAGCTTGCTCATACCACGCGACCTCCGCCTCATGTCAAGGCAACAAAATGGTGCAGCCCGTGGTCTTGCGGGCCTCTAAATCACGGTGCGCTTGCTGAATGTCAGCCAACGCAAAACGCTGATCGATGCGAATTTTGACTTGCCCACTGCTGACCACAGCAAACAGGTCATCGGCCATGGACTGGGTGTTTTCGCGTGACGTGATGTGGGCAAACAAGGTTTGGCGTGTCACATAGAGCGAACCCTTCGCCGCCAGTACAGAGGGCGCAAAGGGTGGAACAGGGCCGGAGGCGTTGCCAAAACTGGCCATCAATCCCAGCGGTGACAGGCAATCGAGCGACTTTTCCCAGGTGTCTTTGCCCACCGAGTCGTAGACCACCTTGACCCCTTTGCCGCCAGTGATGTCTTTGACCCGGGCTGCAAAGTCTTCGTTGCTGTAGTTGACGGTGAAAGCTGCGCCGTGCTCGGCGGCCAGCGCACACTTGGCGTCAGACCCTGCCGTGCCGATCAAACGCAGCCCCAAGGCTTTGGCCCACTGACAAGCGATCAGGCCCACGCCACCCGCAGCGGCATGGAACAACACAAAGTCGCCAGGGTTCAAGCCCCCTTGAGGCAAAGTGCGTTTGAGCAGGTACTGGGCCGTCAAGCCCTTGAGCATCATGGCTGCACCGGTCTCGAAATCGATGGCGTCCGGCAATTTGCACACGTTCATTGCGGGCATCACGCGGGCTTCGCAGTATGACCCTGGCGGCTGGCTGGCGTAAGCCGCGCGGTCCCCCACTTGCAGGTGGGTGACACCTGCGCCCACCGCCTCCACCACACCTGCGCCCTCCATGCCCAACTGCAGGGGCATGGCCATGGGATAGAGGCCTGAGCGTTGGTAGCAATCGATGAAATTCAGGCCAATGGCTTTGTGTCGAATGCGGATCTGGCCTGGGCCAGGTTCACCCACCTCTACATCCACCACCTTCAATTCATCGGGACCACCGTGCTGGTCGATGCGTACAGCTTTGATCATGGGTACTCCTTCGCAATAGGCGAGCAAATCATGCCATTATGACGAGTGAATCGAGGCCAACACCGTCGCAGCAACCCCAGCCATCCCGGACGATTGATGGGGCTTTCCCTGCCCGGCAAACCGATGTCGTGGAAAATCCGTACAGTGGTGAGTGGAGTCCATCCTTGCGAACCGGGCTCCTCCCTTTTTGACCGTTGACCGACGCCGCCCCTGCCATGAATAAATTCAACATCTCCACACGACTGATTTTGCTCACGGGTTTGTTGTCGCTGATGCTCATCGTCGGCGCAGCGGTTGGGTTGACAGGCATCGTCATGGCCAATAACTCCTTGCAATCGGTGTATGCCGAACGCATGATGCCCATGGAACGGCTGTCAGAAGTGTTGCGCTTGCTGACCCGAAACCGGCAACTGGTGTCAGATGCACTGTTGGACCCCACGGTCGAGACCTACGCCAGAAACACCGCCGAAATCGATGCGAACAACCGAGCCAGCGAAAAAGAATGGTTGGCCTACCGCAGCAAGACATTGGGCAGCGAAGAAACCCAGTGGGTGGGAAAGTTCGAAGAAGCGAGGAACGTCTTCATAGAGCAGGCGCTGAAACCCGCCTCTGCCGCGCTGCGAGCCAACGATTGGGCCGAGGCTTCGAGCGTGAACGTGAAGCATGTGGCACCGCTGTACGAGACACTGCGCGCCACCATGGCGCCCTTGTTGAAACTGCAGGCAGATGAATCACAAAAAGCGTACGAGGCAGCAGTCAGCCGCTACGAGTTCATCCGTAATCTGGCGCTGGTCTCGCTGGTAGGCGGCTTGTTCGTCGCCTGGTTTTTCAGCTACTACCTGATCCGAGAATTGTCGCAATCGTTGAACCGTGCCATCGACGTGGCGCATGCGGTGGCGCACGGGGATTTGACCCAGTCCATCACCAGCGAGGGCACCGATGAAATGGCACGCCTCATGACCGCACTGGCCGCCATGAATCAAGCGCTGGTTCATGTGGTGACCAACGTCCGCCAAGGCTCTGAAGCCGTCGCCACCTCCAGTGCCGAAATCGCCCAGGGCAACAACGACCTGTCCATCCGCACCGAAAGCCAAGCCAGTGCGCTGGAGCAAACAGCATCATCCATGGAGGAACTGGGATCGACGGTGAAGCAAAACGCCGACAGTGCCAACCAGGCTAACCGCTTGGCCATGGATGCGTCGTCTGTGGCCAGCCGGGGCGGTGACGTGGTTGCACAGGTCGTGGACACCATGCGCGGCATTCACCACTCGTCTCAAAAAATTGCAGACATCATCGGTGTGATCGACAGTATCGCGTTCCAAACCAACATCCTGGCACTGAATGCAGCGGTCGAAGCCGCGCGAGCGGGTGAGCAAGGGCGTGGGTTTGCCGTGGTTGCCAGCGAGGTTCGCAATTTGGCGCAGCGCAGTGCCGAAGCGGCCCGTGAAATCAAAGGCCTGATCGGCGACAGCGTTGACCGGGTCGCCCATGGCACAACGTTGGTAGACCAGGCAGGCAGCACCATGAGCGAAGTGGTTGCAGCCATTCGTCGCGTCACGGACATCATGGGCGAGATCAGCGCTGCCAGCAACCAGCAAGCGCAAGGCGTGACGCAAGTCGGTCATGCGGTGTCACAAATGGACCAGACAACACAGCAAAACGCCGCTTTGGTCGAGGAAATGGCTGCAGCCGCCAGCAGCCTCAAGTCCCAAGCGCAAGAATTGGTTCAAGCGGTCGCCGTTTTTCAGGTGGGACATGTGCCGCTGATCCGCGCAGAACACCAACAAATTGGCCATACGCCCACTTGATGCCGGCCCAGTAACCTGCTTGACCCCAAGGGGGGCAATGGGGACTGTGATAATCGAGCCATGGACACCCCGATGCCCCGTGACGCGTTCCGCCCAGTCGCCCAGCCCGGCTTGACTGAGGCCGTGGCATTGACATTCGCGCTGGTGGGCCTGCTCACCCCGGGCTTGGTCAGCGCCCAAGACACCGCAACCGTGCTCACACGGCAAACGGTAGAGCTCAAAGCCACCCCTGACAGCGTAGGACGCATTGTGGCGCGCTTGCCGACCAGAACCTCACTGCAACAGGTACCAGGGCGTTTTGGCCCTTGGATACAGGTTCGCACCACGCAAGGCGTCACAGGCTGGGTACAAGCCATGGAGGTCAGTGGGGCTCGGGTCTTGCAAATGCCATCCCTGCCGGCTGAGGCCACTGCAACAGCCTCAACAGTGACACCTGCGACACCGTCGCCCGCCGTCGCAGAAACCTTACCGCGCAAACTGTCGGTCACGACACCGATGGCCGCCAACGCCGTGGCTGCATTGCCCGCCGCAGCCTTGCCAACATCCAACGCTTCAGCCCCTGAGGTGGCCGGGGCAGCCAGCTCCAAGACACCCGTGCTCAGCATCGGTGCACAAAGGTTGCTGCAAGCGGAAACTTTTCGTGCGGATTCGGAGAGTGCACGCAAATTCGCGTTTCAGGCTTCGCTGGCTTTGAACAAATTGCCGCAGGCCCTTTACAAGGGCACTTTGCTGGACCCAGCAACAGAGACGCCTTTGCCTGCGAACGGATCGACGGCATTCGGCAACGAGGGAGCCAAGGGGTTGCTTGAGGGAGTTGACCTCCATCCTGACGTGGGCCTGCAAACCTACGTGAATCAATTGGGCCGATGGCTGAGTCTGGAGTCACCTTACCCCGATGTGCCTTGGACCTTCACCGTGGTGGACGGCGTGTTGCCCCACACCAAGGAAAGCGCCGACACGCGGGTGTCAGCATGGCCAAGCGGGCACGTCTTCGTGAGCCACCGTTTGGTTCAAAAACTCAACACCGAGGCCGAATTGGCCGGTTTGCTGGCTTTGGGCATTGCCCAATCTGTGCAGGCCAGACGTCATGCATCACCCAACACCACGCTAGCACTCAGCACCACCGCGGAAGACCACACGGCCGTCGTGCTGCTGGCCAGAACCGGTTTCAATCCGGCCGCATTGGTCGATGCGTTGCGGCTCACCACTGCAAATGGTGCAGGATTGACCTTCATGTCAGCCCTGCTGGGCCATGACGCACCCACCCAAGCTCGCATCGCAGGTCTGCGTCAGTTCATGGGCACCCGGTTTGAAGACGACCGAAAGAGGGCCAGCCCGAGCCTGTCGCAACGGCTGGCTTCATTGGCAGCAACACCTGCTCAGTAAGTGCCCGGATAGGCTCCGCCATCGATGAGCACGTTTTGGCCGGTGATGTAACTGGCTTGTTGACTGCACAAAAACGCGCACGTGGCCCCGAACTCTTCGGGCGTCCCAAAACGTTGAGCGGGCACCGTTTTGCGGCTCGCCTCAAACACAGCCTCAACGGTCTGCCCTGTTTTCTGAGCAGAACTTTTCATCGTCGTTTGCAACCTGTCTGTGGCGAACTTGCCGGGCAGCAGGTTATTGAGCGTCACGTTGGCTGCGGCCAGTTTAGGGTTGCGCGCCACACCTGCCACAAAACCCGTCAACCCACTGCGGGCACCATTGGACAGCCCCAAGATGTCGATCGGTGCTTTCACGGCACTGGAGGTGATGTTCACAAAGCGGCCAAAGCCTCGCGCGACCATGCCATCCACACATGCTTTGATCAGCTCGATGGGCGTGAGCATGTTAGCGTCGACGGCCTTGAGCCAAACTTCACGGTCCCAGTCACGGAAATCACCTGGCGGCGGGCCACCTGCGTTGGTGACCACGATGTCGAAATCTTTGCGCACGGCGAACACGGCAGCACGCCCCTCCACGGTGGTGATGTCTGCCGCGACCGTCAGCACGGTGGCTGTCGACTTACCAGCCAGATCAGCACGGAGTTTGGCGGCCGCAGCCTCCAACACCTCTGCACCGCGTGCGACCAAGAGCACATGGGCGCCTTCATGAGCGAGCGCTTGCGCACATCCCAAGCCCAGGCCCTTGCTGGCGCCACACACCAAAGCCCACTTACCAGAAATTCCAAAATCCATGATCGTCCTCGTTTAAATCAAAAATCAGGGGGGTCAACTCGGGCTCATGGCCCTCAAAATCCTGCAGCCAAGCCATCGCGGCGAGGGTCGCTGGCAACGAGGTAGCCCTCACGTGCAGGGCTTCCATTTTCCTCACCTACACGCCAAATGAACTGGCCAGCGCCAAAGTCTTGGTAGGAGTCGTTGATGACTTCCATCTGGTGTCCACGTTCCGTCAACCCCTGCACCGTGGCCGCTGGCATGCTGGACTCGACGTTGATGTTCAAACCTTGGTTGAAACGCCAACGCGGACCATCACAGGCGGCCTGAGGATTTTGACGGTAGTCGAGCATGCGCACCAAAGTTTGCATGTGGCCTTGAGGTTGCATGTTGCCCCCCATCACGCCATAACTCATGATGGGCTGGCCATTCTTGGTCAAAAATGCAGGGATGATCGTGTGGAAGGGCCGCTTGCCTGGCGCAACCAGGTTGGCACGGTTGGCGCCTGCCGGGTTGACGCTGAACCCATGCCCTCGGTTTTGCAGGCTGATGCCAAACTCCGGCTCCACGCAGCCTGATCCAAAACCCATGTAGTTGCTCTGGATGAAACTCACCATCATGCCGTTTTCATCGGCGGCTGACAGGTAGATGGTGCCGCCTTTGACCGGGTTGCCTGCACCGAAGTTTTGGGCTTTCTTCATGTCAATCAGGCGTGCGCGGCTCGCCAGGTAAGCCGAATCCAGCATCTGCTCGGTGGTGACTTCCATGGCGCCCCGCTCGGCCACGTAACGGTACACATCGGCAAAAGCAAGCTTCATGGCTTCGATCTGCAGGTGCTGCGAATCCACGCCATCCAAGGCGTGGCTGGCCAAATCAAAATTGTCCAAAATGCCCAGCGCAATCAAGGCCGCAATGCCCTGTCCATTGGGTGGAATTTCGTGCAGGGTGTAGTCGCG